>JBAUWG010000154.1:0-2287 GCA_049583675.1 Desulfobacterales bacterium
GAAAAAACATCCGTCGCTTGGCTTTCGAAGCGTTATCACAACGTGTCGATCTCGTTACGATTGATGTTTCCTTTATTTCCCTTAAAAAGGTCGTTCCCGAGATAATGAAGTTTATGAAAAAAGACGCCAGAATATTGGCCCTGATTAAACCGCAATTTGAGGTCGGCAGGCAAAATGTCGGTAAAAAGGGGGTGGTGCGGGATCCAGCCCTTCATACCGCTGTCATCAAAGAGTTGATAGAGTTTTTTACAAAGATGAAGCTCATTTACGAATTTGTCATTCCGTCTCCCATTTTGGGCCCCAAAGGAAACAAGGAGTTTTTTATTTCATTAAAATTTGAAAGTTGAACTTGATTTTTTATAAATAAACCTATAAATATTTACGATTTAGAATTATGAATAGCAGAGAGGAGATTAAATGACCGAAACAGTAGAAAGTCTAAGGAACATTGCCTTTGCATCCCACGGCGGTGCAGGGAAAACTTCTCTGGCCGAAGCGATGCTTTTCAATGCAGGCATCATCAATAGGCTCGGTCGCGTTGAAGAGGGCAACACGGCGATGGACTTTGAGCCGGAAGAACTGAAACGAAATATCAGCTTAAGCAGCGGATTCCATCAATTCAACTGGAAAAGACATACCATCAGTATCATTGATACCCCGGGTGATCAAAATTTCTTTTCAGACACAAAAAGTTGTATGCAGGCCGCCGACGGCGCTGTGATCGTGATAGATGCAGTCGACGGCGTAAAAGTGCAGACAGAACAAGCCTGGCAATTTGCCGAGGAGTTTAATTTGCCATGTATTATTTTCATTAATAAACTCGACAGAGAACGAGCGGATTTTATGCGCGCTTTTAAAGACGCTGTCGAATGTTTTGAGCCAAAACCGATCATTATACAGGTTCCGATAGGGGCCGAAGCAACTTTTAACGGTGTCGTCGATCTTATCGGCATGCGGGCATATGCTTATGACGAGAAAGGGAAAGCGGCTAAAGTTGATATTCCTTCACAAATGCAGGATCTGGTTTCGGAGCAGCATAATACGCTTGTTGAAAATATTGTCGAATCAGACGATGAACTCCTGGAAAGATATCTCGAAGGAGAGCCTCTTTCAGACGACGAAATTAAGACTGCTCTTAAGAAAGCGATCTTGGCGCGAGAACTTGTTCCGGTTCTTTGCGGGTCTGCTACAAAAAATATCGGAATCGATCTTCTCCAGAATTTTATTATCAACTGCATGCCATCGCCGTTGGATCGCGGGGCATGGATTGCCGCCAAAGCGACCGGTGACGGCGAGATAGAATGCCGGCCGGATCCGAATGCTCCTTTCAGCGCTTTTGTGTTTAAAACCGTTGCGGATCCCTTTGCGGGGCGTCTTTCAATATTCAGAATTGTCTCAGGCTCGCTTGGGGGGGATGGTAATTTTTTCAACGTCAATAAAGATACCAATGAACGATATAACCAGCTCTTAATGCTTGCCGGAAAGGAACAAAAGCAAATTTCCAATGCAGGTCCCGGTGCAATTGTTGCCGTAGCCAAATTAAAAGAAACGACAACCGGTGATACGCTTTGCGACAGCAGCCAAAAGGTTAAATTTACTTGCGCAGAGCCTCTTCCCCCCCTGATTTCGTTTGCCATAAAAGCAAAGTCAAAAGGCGATGAAGACAAAATCTTTACATCCTTATCAAAATTGTTGGAAGAAGACATGTCTTTAAAGCTTACGCGAAATGCTGAAACAAAGCAGATCTTGCTATCCGGTTTGGGCCAGATTCACATTGAAGTGATTACCGAAAAACTCAAAAGGAAATTCAATGTCGAGGTCCAGCTGGATACCCCCAAAGTTCCCTATAAGGAAACCATAACCAAAAAAGTCAGAGTTCAGGGAAAACATAAAAAGCAAACCGGCGGCCATGGCCAGTATGGCGACTGCTGGATTCAACTGGAACCGCTTCCCAGAGGAAAAGGTTTTGAGTTCGTTGACAAGGTGGTTGGCGGCGTTATTCCCAGACAGTACATACCGGCAGTGGAAAAGGGGGTCATTGAAGCCTCTCAAAAGGGGGTTCTTTCGGGGTTCCCATGTGTCGATTTTATGGTCACTCTCGACTATGGATCCTACCATGCGGTTGATTCATCTGAAATGGCATTTAAAATCGCCGGCTCCCTTGCCTTCAAGAAGGCTGCTCTAGACGCCGGTCCGGTTCTTCTGGAACCCATCATGAATGTATCCATCACCACTCCTGATGAATATATGGGTGATATCATGGGAGATCTTAACAGCAGACGCGGCC
>JBAUWG010000155.1:0-13145 GCA_049583675.1 Desulfobacterales bacterium
CGGTTGAGGTGGAAAAAGCGATTTTACAGCATCCGGCCGTAGAAAAAGTGGTTGTTTTCGGCGTGCCGGATCCCAAATGGAAAGAGGGCATCAAAGCCGTCTGCCGGCTAAAATCGGGTGAAAATTTAGAAGCGCTGGAACTGATTCGTTTTGTTGGCGAGCGCATTGCAGGATATAAAAAACCCCAGTATGTTGAATTCATATCTGATTTTCCTTTCCTCGAAGACGGGTCTCCGGACAGAGCCAAAATCAAGGAACTGTATGGAGGCTCATAAAATTTTATGATCGAATCTCATTTCAATCGCTTCGCAACACCATTTAGGCATGCGGGACCCATTCAGCTTGCATTTTTTGTGTGTGAAATGATCACAGACTGATACCCGCGGGATATTCACCGCATGTTTTCAATACATCATCGCAAGTATCTCCAACAAAATATGGAATGGACATCGAAAACAATATGGACTTGAAAATTTTAGTTCAATTCTGATATCTATTCCTATCGGAGGATCTCAGACCATGGAAAGGCAGCACAATGGGTTTGGGACGAGTCAGATTCATCGGTTTAACCGATTTGCATGACATCTTATGAAGTTCGAATTTACTCATTTCGCTACAGAGATAAGTCACTTACGATAATGGACCCGTGGACTTTTTAAAGCATCATACTCAGATCTCGTTAAAGTGGTGGGTTGTTTTATCAGTTGCCGTTTTAACTGGAATCCTGATTTTCGGGCTAAACCCCAAAGGTTATAAATTCTCCAATGACGTCAATTGGATCATGGATCAACCCGGCATTCGTTTCGGCAAATATGGTATTGCCTACACGAATTCCTTCTTTGGCTCGATGGGAGATACGCCGACCAAACCCAATGGTTTTTCCATAGAACTCGCATTAAGACCGGAAAGTTATCAAGAAAAAGGAACCAGTTTTATCTTGGTACTTTATAATGGAAAGGACCGTAATCAATTATTAATCTGGCAATATCATTCGTGGATAATCCTTATGAACGGCGATGATTATGATAATAAGAGAAGAACCAAGAGAATATCGGTAAACTTAGGTTCACAGGTCTCGACAACACGATTGGTCACCGTCACGACGGGGAAAGAAGGTACTGAAGTCTATTTGGACGGTCGATTTGTCAGCAGGAGAAAGGATTTGATACTTAAAATACCCAATGGCAGGAGAAACCGCCTGCTTGTCGGCAATTCCGTATATGGGAAGCAATCATGGGAGGGTGATGTTTACGGTTTGGCCTTTTATGGATACTCCCTGACGGCTCAGGATATCAAACGTCACCTCAATAGATGGCTTCAGGACAAAAACTTCTCGTTTGCGAAGAAAGACAAACCCAAAGCGTTATATTTCTTCGACGAGAAAAAAGGCGTAAGGGCACTTGACCATGCCGGTGGGAAGTACCATCTCGAAATACCGTTGAGGATGCGGATATTTAAAAAGAAAATTCTTTCTTCGGAATGGTCCGGATTTAAGTTCGATAGAAGTGCGAATGAAGATAATATATTGAATTTGTTTGGATTTATGCCTTTTGGCTTTATCCTTGCCGCGACTTTGATAAAGTTCGGCGGGACCTTTGAAAAGCATCATTTTTTAATCACGGTTTTAATTTGTTTTGCCGTCAGCTTGATTATAGAAGTCCTTCAAGCTTGGATGCCGTCGCGAAGTTCCAGTATGCCGGATTTGATTTTCAATACACTTGGCGCCTTGATAGGGGCGATAATCTTTAGATTTTTTATCGTACTGCCCCATGACAGAAGCCCACGGTAAGCCGGTGATTGACACTTATTTTTGGGTTCGGTTATTGCTGTTGCGAATTGGGATATCGTAGGTTTTTCCGCTGAATTCGAGGCGATACTGCTGTTGATCAAATTTCAACCGATGCGCCAGTTTTAACAGGACCCGATCGATAAATTTGATCCGATGGCCGTCGTGTTCCAGATATAGATTATCACCTTGGATGAATAGGGCTTTGGGATCTAAAGGGATTTCTTCTTTGGTATTCAGGATCAGGCGGAACATGTCGGAATCATCCGGGTTGATGAGGTCAAACACGAACAGGGCGGTATCCTCGTATTTGAAATATACTTTTTCAATGCTGTGGTCGCCGTGTTTTTGAAAGAGATGATATCCGTCAGCATCCTTTCGAATCGAAGAATGAAAGTAATCGATAATTTTTTTATGCTCAAAAACGCCATGTTTATTATGCCATCGCCCGCGAGCGTCCAGCCGGAAAACGGCATTCTCCTTGGGCACCACAACCTCTCTCGTTTCTTTTTCGCTCACGCCCTGCCTTCCTTTTTGTGCAGGTTCACGGTAAAGCGCACCCCCTGAACCTGCCCCCCCTTTTTTTACCGTTATTTGGGCATCAATTTTCGATATGCCTCTTCTATCTCCTTGAAGCGTTTTTCCGCCAATTCTCTGAACTCATCCCCCAGATGAACCACTTTGTCCGGATGATATTTGTTGGCCAGTTCTCTGTAAGCTTTCTTTATCTCCTCCGGTGACGCACCCTTTGGAACGTTCAATATCGTGTAAGGGTCATCGGGTGAATCCTGCGCATGTGTTTGTTTTTCAGAAGATTCTTGATTGTGTTCGAAAGATTGACGGCTTTGATGATAATAGTTCTGAAAGCCGGATGATCTCTGGCTGAAATATTTAAAAATCCGCCAGAGAGCGTATAAAAAGATGATGTCGTCGATCCAGCCCCATCCGATTATAAAATCGGGAAGAATGTCATAGGGACTCAAAACATAAATAAATCCGATGATGATCAGCAATATGATCAGCAGATATTTTATTTTCGAGGATTTCATATAAAAACATCTGGAGGTTCAGGGTTCATAGTCTCAAGGTTCGCGGTTTAGCAGCGCCTATATCTCAATGTAAGCTATATCTGAATTTTAATTGCAACCTTGTTCCCGGAACCATTTTATTTTCAAAATACATCCGGCCCGCTGCACGTTACCTGCGTTACTGAAAATTGAGGGTGCAGAATGTATATGATGATAAATGAATAACACAAAAAGAGGAAATTGTCAGGTTGCCGTTAACGATTTACGGTTATTTTACCCTGATTTGCTGCACGGCAATCAGGGAAATCATACTCATAAATGCACCGCTGATAAACGGAATACGGTAATCGATGATCCACAAAAATCCGCCAACCGCAGGAAGCACCACGGCGGCGATATGGTTGATGGTGAACCCCATTGCCATACTTGGAGCGATATCCCCGGGGTCCCCCACTTTTTGAAAATAAGTGCGGATGGCAATGGCAAAATTAAAAAAGATGTGATCCATGATGTAAAGCATTGCGACGAGCCATTTTGACTCTACGAAGGCATAGCCCAAAAAAATAAATATCAGGCTGAAATATTCGAGAGAGAGGACGACTCTTTCGCCGAATCGGATAATCGATCTGCCGATGAGCGGGCTGAGGAAATAGTTGACGGTGTTATTGATGACGAAAAGGATGGTAACTTCCCGAACCGTAAAGTGGAACTTTTTTACCAGCAAAAAAACAGCGAACGCAACAAATATCTGGCGTCTGGCGCCGGCCATAAAGGTCAGAAAATAAAACAGCCAGTACTTTTTGCGGAAAATCATTTTTTTGCGCTGCAAAACAAGGTCTTGATCTGAAGGATTTTGAAATAACCCCCATATGCCCGTTGCTGCAATCAAACCTCCGATGAGCAGATAGAGCTGCATGAAATTTAAAAGGGGAGAGAGGAAATAAATCAATATGCCGATGACGATGTTGGAAGCCGCCGCCATTCCGCGCAGTTTGCCGAACACCCAAGGCGATATTTTTGCCTCAAAATATTGAAGGGTCAAGGACTGGTTGGTGGTTTCAAAATAATGAAAACCGAAACTCATGACCATGGTGGTCATCAAGAGTCCGCCGAACGAAGGAAAAAAACCGGTGGCGGCCACACCGATTCCCAACACCAGAACGGAAAGGGCCGAGAGCCGGTGCTCTTTGATGAGTATGATCGCAAACACGGCCAGCAATGCCAAAAATCCTGGAATTTCCCTGACCGATTGAATGATCCCCACCTGATCGCCGTTCAGACCGACGACCCTTACCGCAAAATTGTCGAATAATGTTCGCCATGCCTGGAGCCCCATTGTTGAAGTGATGGTCAGCACCATCAAAAAGCGATACATGGGGTTTTGCCGGATTTTTTTTATTTCGAGATCCAAAAAGATAACGCAAAAATATACTCAGCGGCCTAACGGAGTTTTTCCCCGGTTCAAGCCGAAGACCAAGTGAGGTCGACAACGCCTTTAGAAAAAATAAAATACTCTGTAAATGATGGCGCTGAAAATAACGACCGCCAATACCATGATGAAAATCAGCTGCTCAGTATCGAATTGTTTCATGAGTCGGCGGGGTCAATCTTCTCTGTCCAACCCGAAGGCGGTATGAAGCACGCGTACCGCGAGTTCGGTATACTTTTCTTCAATGACGCAGGAAATCCTGATTTCCGACGTGCTGATCATCATGATGTTGATGTTCTCCCTGGCCAATGTATTAAACATCATGGACGCGACTCCGGAGTGGTTTTTCATCCCCACCCCGACAACGGAAACCATAGCGATGTTTTTATCGCCCAGAACATCTTGGGCTTCAATTTCTTCCGCCACTTTCCGTTCGATTTCCATGGCAGTTTTAAATTGTGCTTTCGGGATGGTGAACGTAAGATCGGTTTGACCTTCAGGGCGTATGTTTTGAATGATCATATCGACAATGATGCCTGATTCGGCAAGAGGCGCAAAAATTTTAGCGGCAACCCCGGGCCGGTCATGAACTTTTGTTAAGGTGATGCGGGCTTGATTCTTATCGTGTGTTACTGCGGAAACAACAAGGCTTTCCATGCCGGCGTCTTCACTAACAACCATGGTTCCCTCCTCTTCGCTAAAAGACGATCTAACATGCACGGGCACATTATATTTTTTTGCAAATCCCACCGAGCGGATCTGTAAAACTTTGGCGCCGAGACTGGCCATATTGAGCATCTCGTCGTATGAAATCCGATCAATTTTTCTTGCCTTTTCACAGATATTAGGATCCGCGGTGTAAATCCCATCCACATCCGTATATATTTCGCAGATGTCTGCTTTGATCGCCGAAGCAATGGCCACGGCGGAGGTGTCTGATCCGCCGCGCCCCAGGGTGGTAATATTACCACCGACATCGCTGCCCTGAAACCCGGCGACGACGACGATATTTCGTTTTTGAATGAGTTTCGTGATATATTCGGCGCCGATTTCAATGATTCGTGCATTACCGTAAGTGCAATCCGTGACCACCCCGGCCTGGTATCCGAGCATGGACAATGCCGGATAATTCATATGTTTTAACGTCATTGCCAAAAGTGCGGCCGTCGTCTGCTCACCCGTTGCAAGAAGAACATCGAGTTCCCGTTTATCCGGCGATTCCGTGATAGAATTTGCCATTTCAATCAGGCCGTCCGTGACCCCGGCCATGGCAGACAGAATGACAACCACATCATTGCCTTGGTCAAATGCTTTGGCCACTCGTGTTGCCACATTGTGAATCCGTTCAAGATCGGCTACCGAAGTGCCACCGAATTTTTGTACGATTAAACTCATGATTCCAACCTTCCATCGTTCCAACATTTCCTCCGGGGCGCAGACCCTACGGGCCGGAGGCCAATCGGTGCGAAGCACTAATTCGCATCATCTCCTCACCGAGATTCCATTTTCTAAAATCTTCTATAGCCTGAACCCCTTGCGGAATTATACTGATTTTGCGTGTTTTGTCATCAATTATTTCAAATCTCACTCTCAGATGGTTCTGCGGCGTGTCCTTCGCCATTCTGTCCGCCCATTCGATGGCCATCACGGCGTCATCATCGAGTATCTCGTACAGACCGATATCTTCTATGTCAACAGAATTTGTAATACGATACAGGTCGATGTGAAACAGGGGGAGCCGGCCGGGATATTCATTGATTAACGTGTAAGAAGGGCTAGTGATATAATACTCATCCGGGACATTGAGTCCTCGGGCCAGTCCCTGTACAAAGGAAGTTTTTCCGCTTCCGAGGTCTCCGTATAGCGCCAGTATTGTTCCGGCCGTAAGCGCCGCGCCGATGGTTTTTCCCAGCCTTCTGGTCTCATCGGCACAATGGGTCGTAATCTGATATTCGGAATTTGACAATCGCTGAGTCACAAAGATACAAATCCCCTTTCAGACGCTGTCGGAAAGCGATTTGATGGCCTCAGGCAAAGCATTCACCACATCCGTTGCCAGATAACCGAAGGGACCTTTTTTTTTGGATAGCGCATCCGCCGCTGCGCCGTGCAAATAGACGCCGGCATGGGCGGCAAGTTCGGGTGAATGGTTTTGTGCGATAAAACCGGCGATGATTCCCGTCAATACATCTCCCATACCGCCGGAGGCCATTCCCGGATTGCCGGTGGGGTTGATGAAGACGCTGCCGTCCGGATGCGCAACAACCGTTCGGGCGCCTTTCAGCACAACGTGCGCGTTGAACTTTTGTGCAAAATCACGGGCACAATGGATGCGATCCTTCTGAACATCAGCGGCGGTTATGCCGATCAGTCGCGCCATTTCTCCGGGATGCGGTGTGAGAACAGCGGGTTTGTCGAAATTTTTCAATATTTCGGTACAACCGATGATGCAGTTTAAGCCGTCGGCATCGATAACCATGGGTTTATTACTCTCTTGAAGAAGTCGCCGGACCAACGTTTTTGTTTCAGGGGCTATACCGATGCCGGGCCCTATGGCCAGGCATCTTTTGTCTGAGAGAAGTGCCATGATTCTGTTGAATGACGCTTCACCAAGGACACTTTCCTTTGTTTCAGGAAGTGGTTCCGTCATGACCTCCGTTACCTGGGTTTCCAAGATATGATTTAAGCCGGCCGGAATCCCGAGGGTTACAAGACCCGCCCCGACCCGCATGGCGGATGTGGCGGTCATGGCGGCGGCTCCGGTTTTACCCGGTGAACCGGCAATGACGAGTAGATGGCCGGTGTGTCCCTTGTGAATATCCAAAGATCTTGCCTGAAAGACACTCCGGATTAAATCCGTGGTCAGCAGGTATTGCTGAGGCTTGACGCTCTCTGCAATATACGGTGGTATGCCGATATCGATGATTTTTAAGGCTCCGGTGTACTCAGCGCCGGGAAGTATAAAATGGCCTGTTTTCCCAAATGCAAAGGTCGCGGTGGCATCAGCCCTTATACAAGTGCCGCATGGCCGCCCGGTGTCGGAATTCAGGCCGGAAGGAATATCCACGGCAAAAACCGGCCGGTTCAATTGATTTAAGAAATCGATAACTTCTCTGAAAAATCCTTTAACATCCGATCGCAGACCGGTTCCGAGAATGGCATCTATCCATATGGCTTCATGACGCATTTCGGTTTTATGCGATGAAAAGGATTCCAGGTCCGGCATTTCAATAACAGGGATTTCCAACGGCAAAAGGAGATTGAGGTTGGCGGCGGCATCTCCCGTGACGGTTTGGCTTTCTGTCAGAAGATAGACGGTGACGCGCATTCCTTTTTGAGCCAGATATCTGGCCATGACAAAGCCGTCTCCACCGTTATTCCCGCGGCCTGCGACGACGCCGATCCTTTTATTTTCAATGTCCTTGAAGTGTTCCAGAAAAAACCGGGTTGCTCCTCGTCCGGCATTTTCCATCAGGATCCTGCCGGGAAGGCCAAAAGATTCAATGGTTCGGCGATCCATTTCCTGCATTTCATCTGCGCTTACGAGATACATTTTCTTCTCCGGATTAAAGTTCTTTAATGAGTTTCAGCATCTCTTTCACCGCGTTTTCCATGCCCACCATCACCGCTTTTGAGACAATACTGTGCCCGATACTGAATTCATCGATTTCATGAAGGCCTTTAAAGGCCTTAATGGTATTGTAGCACAGACCGTGACCGGCATTGACGCCTAAATTCAATTTATGGGCAAATTTTGCGGCGTCAACGATATCGGAAAAAGCGGTCTCTCTCTTGGCAATGCCTTTGGCATCACAGAACATGCCGGTATGGATTTCAATCAGGGTCGCGTTTACCTGATGAGCAACTCTAATCTGTTCAGGGCTGGGATCGATGAAAATGCTCACCGGGATGCCGCTGTCCTGAAGCGTGCGGACGGTTTCCGCGATGACGTTGTCGCGTGAAATTAAATCCAGGCCGCCTTCAGTGGTGACTTCCTCTTGTTTTTCAGGAACCAGCGTTACAAGGTCCGGCTGAACATCGAGGGCAATCCCAACCATTTCATTGGTACAGGCCATTTCCAAAATAAGTTTTGTCTGCACAATATTTCTTAAAATTCTTAGATCGCGGTCCTGGATGTGACGTCTATCTTCTCTTAAGTGAACGACAATCCCGTCCGCCCCGGCCAACTCCGCCAGAATTGCTGCCGCAACAGGATCGGGGTAGCTGCTTTTTCTGGCCTCTCTCAGAGTTGCAACATGATCGACGTTTACAGCTAAACCAGCCATCAGTAAACCTCCATTAAAATTCAATCCTGTCTGAAGTGATCGATCTCAAAATTTCGTTTTCTTTTTGCGCCATATTTTCGGCTTGTGCCTCAGATTTTTCATGGTCATAGCCGATTAAATGGAGAATTCCGTGCACCAGAAGCTGGATAAAACGTTCTTCCGTGCCGATTCCGATACTCTTTCCCTCTTTTGCCGCGGTTTCAATGGATATGACCACATCGCCGAGAAGCCCGGGGTTAATATTCGGAAAAACATCCGTGTGCATGGGAAAGGCGATAACATTTGTGGGGCCGGATCGATGAAGGTATTGTTTATTAAGTTCTGCGATTTGAGGGTCATCAACGATCAAAACAGATAGTTCTGCGTTATGACATTCCAAGACGTTTAAGATGCCTTTGGCCTTTTGTTGAATGGTGGTCATCATTATCCGGTATTTCTTTTGCCGGTTGTCTATCAAAACTTCCATTTTTGCCTTTCCCATTGGTCAAGAGTTGCTTCTCGGGGTATTCAATGCGATGATGATGGATACCGTTTAATATTTTATTGAAACTTTTAGCAATATTATGAAGATCTTTCAAGGTCAGTTCACAATTGTCCAACTGGCCGTCAGAAAAGATTTTGTTGATCAGATTTTGTACCAGTCCCTGAATCCTGGAAGGCGTTGGGTTTGCAAGGGTTCTGGATGCGGCTTCGACGGCGTCCGCCAGCATCACCAGCCCGGCTTCCCTGGTTTGAGGGATGGGTCCCGGATACCTGAAATCTCCGATATTTATTCCGTCTTCGCCTTTTAACTGTTTGGCTTTTTCATAAAAATAACTGATAAGGCTTGTTCCGTGGGATTGCCGGATCGTTTCGATGATGGCATGGCCCAGCTTGTGTTGTTTGGCAATTTCTGCACCATCCTTAATATGAGCGATAAGGATGAGGCTTGACATCGACGGGGCTAGTTTGTCGTGCCTGTTTACGCCGTCGGCCTGATTTTCAATAAAATATAACGGCTTTTTAATCTTTCCGATATCGTGGAAATATCCGCAGACCTTTGCCAGTAAAGGATTGGCGCCAATTTCAGATGCTGCGGCTTCAACCATGGTTCCGACAATGACCGAATGATGGTAGGTTCCCGGGGCTTCCAGCATAAGTCGTCGAAGAATCGGTTGGTCGTGATTTGCAAGCTCAAGAAGCTTTATGTCCGTTGTAAAGTCAAATGCAATTTCCACCAGCGGCGCGATGCCTGCCGTCACGATGCCGGCGCCGATACCCCCTGAAAAGGCAAAGGACCAGTCCCAAAGGAGTTTGAAAATCGAAGAACCGCCGATGTAGACATCAATGACCGTCGCAAGGATGATATTTAACACCCCGAGTTTTAAGCCTGCCTTAATAAACACCTTACGCTCCCGGCAGTTTTGCATCCAGTAAGCCGCCATTAAACTGTTGAGAAAAAAGTAGATAAAAATATCAAATCTGTTTTGAAATATGATTGCAGTACCGATGGCGATTAACAAAGCCATGGGGATGGCCAGTTCGATACCCATAACCAGGCAGGCCGTCATAGCGCCTGCGGCAAGGGGAATACCGTAGGACATTGAATCGGCTGATATCGGAAAGGGTGTATAATGAGTGATGGAATCTGCTAAAGATTCCGACACCTTGGAGATAAAAAAGAATGTGACGAGCAGGCTGGCCAAAAATAACAGGTTTTTGGTGGTGTTGAGGTCCGGTCGATTGTGGATACAAAGGGCATAAATCGTCATAAGGATGCATAAAATAAAAAGTGCTGTCCCGATACAATTTGTTAAGACTTGTCCCTTGTTTATGCCTTCCTGGTAGGTTTCGAGTTTTAAAAGCTGGTTTTTGGTTACCCGTTCTCCTTCTCTGAGAATCATCTCTCCGGCTTTTATCTTGTGAAGTATGGGCTTAATTTCCGCATAAGCCGCTTTTTTCCGTTCTTCGGTCTCGCTTCTGTTCAACGTGATATTGGGCTGAACCAGTTTTTGAGCAAAATCTACGATCATATTTTTCAGCTCGTAATTCTTGTTTTGAAGGACGGGCTGTCCGATAATCGTGACCATGGTTTTTGCCTGATCAAGACCGTAAAAATGCTTGAGATTATAGACAAGCATTTCATTTTTTGTTTTGATATCTCTTAAAATAATGCCTCTATCGCTTTCTTTTAAAAGAATCTCTTTATTGGCCACCACACCGTTTTCCATTATTTCCGCTAAAATGGCAGAAATGAGGTTGGCAATATCACTGGAGAAGGCTTCCTGTTCGAGAATCTTATAATCGGCATCGCTGACGCCGGTTCCGATTTTTCCTTCGAAATCGGGCTTTTTTTGCCAGATGAGTTTATGAACGGCGAGTTTATCCTCTACATTTTCGGATGCGGGTATTTCCGGATTTTTCAGTAAATCGGCGGTTGGGGTGGCTTTAATGATTGCTCGAAGATCATCGAAGGCCTTTGTGACATTCCGGTTGATTCTTGCAGACAGGGTGACGTCATGATCGTAAACAGTCAATACATTTTCTACAGCCTGTTTGCGGCTGGCTTCGGTGGCATCTTCGTCTTCGATCAAAAAGTCTCTGGCGGCCTTGATATCTCTTGTAGCGACATCCCCTAATTTGTATGTATGTTTTTTGATTACAAGATTCGGATACAACAAAAATGTAAAAAATACGGCAAGGCCGATTAAAAGGGCCCACCTGACGGTATCGCTGTTGTCGATGAGTCTGTTTAAAGACAATTGGGTTTTTACAATATTCATTGTTATGGGTTATTCTGCTTCTTGCTCGCATCCAGATCTTCATATGCCTTGATAATTTTTTGGACCAATCCATGCCGAACGACGTCATCTTTCGAGAAAAAGATAAATTTTATTCCTTCTATCCCCTGTAAAATATTTTTCGCTTCAATAAGTCCCGAGGGTTTTCCGGCAGGCAGATCGATCTGGGTAATATCTCCGGTGATCACCGCTTTTGAGCTGAACCCTATTCTTGTCAAAAACATTTTCATTTGTTCCGAGGTTGTATTCTGAGCTTCATCAAGAATGATGAAAGAATCGTTTAGGGTTCGTCCCCGCATGAAAGCCAAAGGCGCTACCTCGATAACACCTTGTTCTATCAGATTGGATACCTTTTCAAAACGCATCATATCGTGCAGTGCGTCGTAAAGCGGGCGCAAGTAAGGATCAACTTTTTGCGCCAGGTCCCCTGGTAAGAAGCCCAGTGCTTCACCCGCCTCGACTGCGGGTCTCGTGAGGATAATGCGATTCACTTTTCCCTTTGAAAATACGGCGACCGCCATGGCCATGGCAAGGTATGTTTTACCGGTACCCGCAGGTCCTATTCCGAAGACCATGTCAGAACTTCTAATGGCGTCGATGTATTCCTTTTGGGTAGGGCTTTTGGGAATTACGGGACGCTTTTTAGCAGTGACATAGACGGTGTCCAGAAAAATATCTTTGAGATTGATGCGATCATCTCCGCTCAGAATTCTGACGGCATAATCGACATCATTTGGAAAAATGGGATAACCGTCTTTGAGCAGATCGTAAAGTTGCTTGAGTATCTTTTTGGCCAGGTTTGCGGCAATCTTATCCCCTTGGATGAAGATCGTATTGCCTCTGGTGTGGATAGAAACATCTGTTAATTCAGCAATTCTATTAAGGTTGCTGTTGTACTCGCCAAAAAGCCGGCTGGCGAGATTAGTGTCCGAGAAAACTATTTTGATCTTGTTATTTTCGGAAATTACATCCATATTACTCAGTTAAACCCATACTGTTGTTTTATTTCCATGTTCGGCAAAAACATTGATGATTTAATTTAATATTGTTAAATTCGTAAAAAGTCAATTCATTAGCATAAATTTCCAACTGATTGCACACCGCAATGAGATGCGTAAAGCGAAAGAAAACTCCTTGACTCAAAATATCGGCTTTGTTAATTTTCGACAATAAAAATCAATCACTTTTAAAATCTTGGTTACAGGATAACTGCATCGTCAACGATGCCGTGCAGAGGCGCTATGAATATTTTTGATATCATCGTTGTCATTATTTTGGCCTATTGCGTTATCAGGGGTATTTTTAGAGGGTTATTAAAGGAATTGTCCTCTATAATCGGTGTTTTTGGCGGATTCTATGCCGCATATACGTATTACATGATGGTAGCAAGGCCTTTGTCAAGGTGGATCAGCCATACCGGATATCTCAATCTAGTGAGTTTTCTGATTATATTTTGCTTCGTTTTCCTTGTTATCAGCATGGTGGGCGTTATTATCAATTACCTGCTTAAATTGGCATTTCTGGGTTGGTTTGATCGTCTGGCCGGAGCCTTGTTCGGCGCTGTGAAAGCGATCCTGATTGTTTCAGTTCTGTTAATCGCCCTGACCACTTTTCTTCCCAAAGATTCACCTATCATAAAAGATTCCCTGCTTTCCCCCCACATCGCATTTATTTCAGAGAAAATGGTCAAAGTGGACTCTGAAGACATAAAACATACTTTTATGACCAAAATTGAAGCACTAAAAAAGGCCTGGAAAAAACACTAATTATTCAACGTTTCGCATCCTTTATTACAGAAAAACCGGTTTGCAAAGGAAAACTGAAATGGGAATTGAC
>JBAUWG010000156.1:0-8074 GCA_049583675.1 Desulfobacterales bacterium
TTGGCCCTTATGAGATTATCGAGGTCCGGCTCCGTGAGGCCGATATCTCGATCGATTTGCGTTTCATGCTTCCATGCCAGCACATACTCGTAAATGCCGTCAACTTCTCGGACGCGAGGCGTATTCAGATCGCGGTTGAATTTCCCTTGGTTATCAATGACCCCCATTTCAAACAGGGTGGCGGCAATGATGATAAGTCCTGAACCGCAGATTCCTTTGGGTCTGACATTGCCGATGGTGATATTCATGGGCTCCAATGTCACGGGGTCCAATGAAAAATCCTCGATGGCTCCTTTGGCGGCCCGCATCCCGAATTTAATCCCTCCGCCTTCAAATGCCGGCCCCGCAGAGCAGGAGGCGCAGGCCAGCCAATCTTTGTTGCCGATGACAATTTCGGCATTGGTTCCGATATCCATAAAAAGCGTCAGTTCCTCGGCCCGATACATCCCGGAACCCATGACACCGGCCACGATATCACCCCCCACATAACTCGAAATCGCCGGATACACCAAGGCGGTGACATGATCTCCCAGAGAAAGTCCCAGATCAACCGCCCTTATCGGTGGATAGAGCGTTGAAGCAGGCACATACGGCGCGAGCCGAATGTACTTGGGATTCACTTTCAACGCAAGCTGTGTCATTGTCGTGTTTCCGGCCATGGTGACCGCGGAGATCTCGTCAGAATCGATTCGAGCCTTTTTGACCACTTTTTTGATGAGCTTGTTGATGGTGGCGATGACCACTTCATGAAGCTTTTCAAGACCGCCGGGTTTGTCCGCATAGATAATTCTGCTGATGACATCCTCGCCATAACTGATCTGCCCGTTATAGTCGCCGAACTGAGCCGGAATGTCTCCCGTTATAAGATCGACCAGTTGCGCATAAACGGTTGTTGTACCGATATCCACAGCAATGGCATAATTCCGGTCAGTGGTATCACCGGGCTGAACATGTATGATCTGCGTCTTTCTCCCGGACTGCACCGGCCGGGCAAGCGTAGCCGTTATTTTGAAATCGCTTTGTCTGAGTATATCTGAAATTTTCCGGATCACCGGAAGCTCTACCACCAGACGATGCTCATCGTGTTTCGCTTTTAAATAAGACACCAATCGGGTGACATCAGGAAGGTTATCCTGAGCGGTCGGTTCCGGAAGTTCGAGATATTTCTTTTCCACCGGCGGCATGAAAAGGCCTTTATCCTTAAGGTCATCCAGATTCATCTCCCAGATGCCGGCGGTTTTTCGCGGTGTTTGTTGTAAATTGAGCACACCGGCGTCAACCTCCGACTCAACCGGAATGCGAACCACAAGATCACTGAGCACTTTGGAAAGACAGGCCTGCCGATATCCTTTTTCAATGTCCTCTCTATCCAATTTTTCCGTGAAGCCGCCTTCAACATTTCCATCTTCGATAATGACACGGCACTTTCCGCAAACCCCCTCTCCGCCGCAGGATGCATTAATGTGAACGCCCGCCTGGATGGCTGCGCGGATCAGATTCTCACCATTTTTAACGAAGATCTCAATATTGTGCGGCAGAAATAATATATGGTGTTTTTTCATTGTCTTATATGGATGAGATTGAATTGTTCGATTAAAAAATCAGCCACTTTTTTAACGGCTGTGGTGGAAAATATAGGAACATTAAGATCGATCTGCGCATCGGTGATGAGGGCGATCAGTTTCTCATCATTCTTGCACAGAGGTTCCGGCGTTGTCTCGGCTCTAAAAATTTCCAGTTTCGGTATACGGCTTCGCTTGTATCCTTCGGTTAAGATAATATCCATACCATTGAAAAGGGATAACAATTCATCCGGCTGGTGATCATATTCGACATCCATGACCATACCGATTTGATGAGGAGACGAAATAATGGTGGCTGATGCACCGGCATGCTTGTGGCGCCAGCTGTCTTTCCCGGGCCTGTCCATTTCAAAACCGTGAACATCATGCTTGATACTGCCGACCTTTAATCCCCGTCTCGTCAGCTCGGGAATCAATTTTTCTAAAAACGTTGTTTTGCCGGATCCTGAATGGCCGATAACGGCAACCACCGGCGGCGTTGTTTTTTTCACGGGTGTCATCATCATGTTTTATGTAAAAATATCTTTAAAAATCTTATCATCCGCCATCAGGCATTTTTTCTTTAAGATTTTATAGTTTTCCAATAAATTTTTGCCTTCTCCGGTCAACCGGCTTCCGGTCTTTCTGTCCGAATGAACGATTTTTGCATTTAAGTGTTTTTCCGTGTACTTTATTTTACTCCAAACCGCCTTGTACGACATTTTCATCATCTTTGCGGCCTGATTAATGGAGCCTGTATTTTCGACATGTTCCAGAATCTTCATCCTCCCTTCACCGATGATCATATTGTTATTTTCATCAACGATCCATTGGCTCGATTTTAGTTTTAGTTTAACCATGTCTTCCTTCCGAATAAAAAACAGTGTCCATGCGGTGAGTTTTCAGAAACACACCCCGAGAGCCCATATGGCATTAAACGTACATCATTTTGCAGGATCTGTAAAACAATTCTAAAAAATGCATGGGTTTGTCTATGTATTAAATCCGATAAATTTGACTCCATCCGCCAAATAAAGTAATGTGGGAATAAGTGTTCAGTGGGTGCGCTTCTCCGTGAAACCATATTGGTTCGCTGTTTGGCTTGATGCAATCACCCGTGAAGATACTTTATCTGAAAATAGCGGGAAAGAGGAGAATAATTCTGCTTTATTCGCAAATTTGAATGGACGCCAAGGAAAGGAGCTTACTTATGGATATGGAAATTTTTGAGAAGATGACGGAACCGGACCTGAAAAAATATCTTAAATTTCTTCTTTGGCATTACCGTGTGGTGGATGCATTCTGGTTTATCTATTTAACCGAAGAATTTAACCAAGAAACAGCCGAGCGCATCAACGAAAAGGTGTGGGATCGTGTATCCGCGATGGCGGCCAAGGATTTGGCGAAAAAGTTTCAGATTCAGGACAAGGGGCTCAAAGGCTTTGTCAGAGCCCAAAAATTGTTCCCATGGTGCATTCTTGTGGGATACCGGATTCAAGAATCCGAAAATGAAGTGATCATTTCCGTTCCCTCTTGCCCCACTCAGGAAGCCAGACTCCAGCGGGGTTTGGGAGAATATGTATGCAAGGAAATGCATCGAAGGGAATTTACCAGTTTCGCTCAAATGATTGATGATCGGATCCGTGTGGAATGTCTCTTCGCACCGCCGGACCCGCATCCGAAAGATATGTTTTGCAAGTGGCGATTCTATTTGGATTCATGATAAGGAGGCCTTATGTATCTACCGCAGACCTATGAAGACTTTAAAGAAAAATTTCCAAAAATATTCGAGGATTATCGGCAGTTAGGCAAGTCATGCCGAAAAGAAGGGCCTTTAAGTGAAAAATGCCAGGACCTCGTTAAACTGGGTATTTCCATCGGTGCCAACTCCAGAGGCGCCGTCATGTCTTCCATCAGAAAAGCGTTAGCGTCCGGTGCAACCTCAGAAGAGATCATCCATGTGATTTTATTGTCTTTGACCACCACCGGATTTCCGAACATGATTGCTGCCATGGGGTGGGCCAACGAAGTCCTCGGCAAACAGATTCAGAAATAAGGGTGCGAATCGTGAGTTCAAGGTGCAGGCCGGCTGCTCACTGAAGTTTCCCTTGTTCCGCCAGGTCTTCCAGTCCGCCAATATTTAAAAGTATTAGATCCCGGCCGCTGGTTTCGATCAATCCCTGTTTCGCCATTTTTGTCAGAATTCGCGAAAGGGTTTCGGGGATGGTACCCAGAAGGCTTGCCAGTTGACCCTTTGAAATCGGTAATGCCACCGTATCGACTCGGCCCTGTTCTTTTGCCAGATATAGCAGGTATGAGGCCAGACGTCCCGGAACCTCTTTTAGGGATAAGTTTTCGATTTGCACGGTGAACTGCCGCAGTCGCATGGAAAGTTCGGCCAGCATGTTCAAAGCCAGAGAGGGATTTTGGGATATCAGATCGACAAACGTCGTCCTTGGAAAAAAAAGAAGGTGGCTCTTGAAAAGGGTTTGGGCATTGGCCGGAAATTTTTTGCCGGCAAAAACCGGCACTTCGCCAAACGGATTCCCGGGCCCATAAATATGAAGAATATGCTCTTTGCCGTCAAAAGACAGCTTATAGATTTTTACCCTGCCGTCGGCGATGATATAAAAACCGTCGCAGGGATCGCCGTCTAAAAAAATCATCTTACCCTTGTCGAAAAACCGGTTCACCGCAATCTGTCTGACCGCGTTCAACTGCTCCTCGGGCAAACCGTTGAAAAGGGGCGCATCTGAAATAATCTGAAGAATTTTATCCATCATTTTTTCTTTTTTAAAAAAATATCACGGTTTTTTGACTTAAGTCAAGGCAGTCGATCCATCCTTCACATAAGATAGGAATCAAAAGCCGGAGAATAAAATTTCTTCATGGCACCACTTAGCGATATTTTTTTAAATCATTCAAATAAACAAAAGGAGGCTCACTATGTTTTGTTTTCAATGTGAACAAACGGCAAAAGGCGAAGGGTGTACAAAAATCGGTGTTTGCGGAAAGCAACCGGATGTCGCCGCCCTTCAGGATCTTTTGATTTATGCGGTAAAAGGACTGGCCCAGGTGGCGATAGAAGGTCGAAAGGCCGGCATCCGGGATACATCCATCGACCATTTTACCTGTGAATCCATTTTTTCCACGTTGACCAACGTCGATTTTGATCCGGATCGATTCGTGAAACTGATCCATAATACCGCCAAATTGAGAGATGAACTCAAATCAAAAGTCGCTGCGGCCGGTGGAAAAACGGACTTTGCCCAAGGACCCGCCGATTTTACGCCGGCAACCGGACGGGAAGCGCTTGTGGAACAAGGGGAAAAGGTGGGGGTTAAATCCGACCCGGATATCGATATTGACACGCTTTCCTTACAGCAACTTTTGATATATGGCCTCAAAGGTGTGGCTGCCTATGCGGACCATGCGGCCATTTTGGGAAAAACCGATCCAAAAGTTTTTGATTTTATCTACGATGCCATGGCCGCAACATTGAACAAGGATCTTGGCGCCGACGACCTGGTGGCGCTGGTGTTTAAATGCGGAGAAATTAACATTCGGGCAATGGAACTTTTGGATGCCGCCAACACCGAGGCCTACGGACATCCGGTCCCCACTTCCGTTCCTTTGGGCGCCAAGAAAGGCAAGGCAATATTGGTTTCGGGGCATGATTTAAAAGACCTGGAAGAGATTCTGAAGCAGACCCAAGACAAAGGCATCTATGTCTATACCCATGGTGAAATGCTCCCGTGTCACGGGTATCCGGAACTGAAAAAATACGATCATTTTTACGGGCACTACGGTACCGCCTGGCAGAATCAGGCCAAAGAATTCGCCGTGTTCCCCGGTGCCATTCTCATGACCACCAACTGTATTCAGAAGCCCAAGGATTCGTACAAGGAAAATATTTTTACCACCGGCCTGGTGGGCTGGCCCGGCGTGACCCATATCGCCGATAAAAATTTTGCCCCGGTTATCGAAAGGGCTTTGGCATTGCCCGGATTTACGGAAGATACCCAAGGAAAGTCGGTCATGGTGGGATTTGCCAGAAATGCGGTCCTGGGTGTTGCGGACAAAGTGATCGAAGCGGTAAAGAACAAGGCCATCCGTCACTTTTTCCTGGTGGGCGGTTGCGACGGCGCCAAGGCCGGGCGAAATTACTACACGGAATTCGTGGAAAAAGTGCCCAAAGACTGCGTGGTGCTGACCCTTGCCTGCGGCAAGTTTCGCTTTTTCGACAAGGATTTGGGAGATATCGGCGGCATTCCGAGACTTCTTGATGTGGGCCAGTGTAACGACGCCTATTCCGCAATTCAGATTGCATCGGCATTGGCAGGCGCCTTCCAATGCGGTGTGAATGATCTTCCCTTGTCCATGGTTCTTTCATGGTATGAACAAAAAGCATGCGCCATCCTGCTGAGCCTTTTGTACCTGGGGATCAAGGATATCCGACTGGGTCCCAGTCTGCCGGCGTTTGTTTCCCCGAATATTCTCAATGTACTGGTGGATAAGTTCAATATCATGCCCATTAGCACCCCGGATGAGGATCTCAAGGCCATTTTGGGATAATATTTTTGTCGACAGGGTTCACAAGGTGATTAAATTATACCTTGTGGGCCCTGTTCATCCCGTCAAAAAGGTCGGCGATCAAAGGAGGAAACAAATATGAAATGTCCGGGACAAGACAGTCGATATTGGAAACCGGGCGCTATTTTCGAAGTAAAATGTCCGGAATGCGACCATTTGGTCGAGTTTTTCAAGGACGACACCACCCGGAAATGCGTTCATTGCGGTCATAAATTCGCCAATCCAAATATGGATTTCGGATGCGCGTCATACTGCCAGTACGCCAAAGAGTGTGTCGGAGATCTGCCGCCGGAGCTCCTGGCTCAAAAAGAGGACCTTTTAAAAGACCGTATCGCCATCGAGATGAAGCGATATTTTAAACGTGATTTCAAACGGATCGGGCACGCAACCCGCGTCGCTCGTTATGCTGAACGGATCGGAAAAGATGAAAGAGGCAACCTGGCGGTGATCCTGGCGGCAGCCTATCTGCATGACATCGGCATCCATGAAGCGGAAAAAAAGTACAACAGTACGGCCGCAAAATACCAGGAGCAGGAAGGACCGCCCATTGCCAGATCGATTATGATCAAGTTGGGCGCCAAAGAAGCATTGATCGAAGAGGTTTGCGATATCGTCGGGCATCACCACCATCCCCGATCCGATGAAACGGTGAACTTCAAGGTGCTCTACGATGCGGATCTGATTACCAACCTTGAAGAAAAACAAAAAGAAGCCCCTATGGATACGGACAGAATCCATCGTATTATCGATAAATCTTTTTTAACCGACGGCGGTCGCAAAGAAGCAAGGAAAACGTTATTAAGTTAAATCGGACGCAGATTTTCGCAGATATACACAGATAACATTATTCTTTGTTTATTTAAAAATCATGAAAATCTGTGTTCATCAGTGTCCCAAAAAGATGAAACTAAAAGGTTAATCATGAAAGTATCACGAAAAATAATCGAAATCGATGAAGAATTGTGTGACGGGTGCGGCCAGTGCGTTCCTTCCTGTGCCGAAGGCGCCCTTGAAATTGTCAACGGTAAAGCAAAGGTTATCGCCGACAAAATGTGCGACGGGCTTGGGGCCTGTATGGGAGAATGTCCCACCGGGGCCCTCCGCATCATCGAGCGTGAAGCTGATGAATTCGATGAGGAAGCGGTTGAAGCGTTTCTGACCCAAAAAGAGGCGGCCGAAGAAAAACGAGACATCGCCTGCGGATGCCCATCCACCCAAATACAGACATTTGCCCCCATTGAATCTCATCCGGAAAGCCAAGTTTCACGGGCAACCGGCGCCGGAAGTGAATCGGCCCTTTCCCACTGGCCCGTTCAAATACGGCTCATACCCCCCAAAGCGCCCTTTCTTAAAGGGGCCGACCTGCTGGTGCTGGCGGACTGTGTTTCAGTTGCGTACGCAAACCTGCATGAGGGTCTTATGAAGGGAAAAGTCGTGATGATGGGTTGTCCCAAGTTCGACAACGCCCAATCCTACATCGACAAATTTACCGAGATCTTTAAAACCGCCGGCATCAACAGCATTACCACGGTGTATATGGAAGTCCCGTGCTGCTCCGGTCTGCCGATGATCGTAAAAAAAGGACTCGAAGCCTCCGGTCAAACAATCCCCATGTCAGATATCATCATCAGCACCCGGGGCAAAGTTTTGGATCAAACCAAAGTCATGTAAATCCGGGCTAAATGACCTATGTATAAATTGTAGAACTTCCTGCAGATCTGAATGCATGCTGTATTTAAGGATTGTTTGCTACGCTACTGTTGGATACCCTCAGTGAGTATTTTACCAGGGTTAAGATTTTCAGACAAAATATGGTCCTTAATCCAGTTTGTTACTTCCAAAAAGGGATAATTTTCAAGAATACCGAAATGCGGCAGTTTTTTTATTTTCAATTTTGAGAACATAGGCGTATAAATACC
>JBAUWG010000157.1:0-1554 GCA_049583675.1 Desulfobacterales bacterium
AGCTTTTTACCCAAAAGGATCATCATTGGATCATTCAAATCCATCTTCTTGACACGTTCCGCCAGATCCTCGACCCGGTTGTCCACCAGGGTGGTTCTGAAATAGGCATAAAGGGCCTCATCTTCCGAATCCAGTATTTTGAAGACCACCATCCGTTCCGGCAAAATGGGGCGAATGGTATCCGGCGCTTTCATGAAATGCTCGAGCCACTTCTTTTTCACGCGGCTGCCTTCCTGGGAAAGGTTCGGCGCCATGGTGCCGCCCTTTCCGTTGATCATATGGCAGACCAGGCATCTGTACTTGTCCAGAATGTTACCGAACTCGCCCTGCGGCGCATAGGTTGAAGGCGGCGTTCCCAATGCCAGGGAATAGGAAGGCGGCGTTTCTTCGATTTTCAAGCTCAGCAGGTATGTGGTCACAGCTTCGGCATCAGGATCGTTGAAGGAGAAATCGGGCATTTTCAACCCGGCCTTGAAGAGCCTTGGGTTGAGCACTTTATTGTAAAGCCAGTTGGGCACCGTTCGGTTTTTCAGCGGGACATGGATATCTCCGAAATCAAGATGGGCAATATGAACGGATCCGATGGTTGTTAATTCCGGCCCGATTTCGCCGCGATCCTTGACGCCTTTTAATTGGGTATGGCAGCCGGTGCAGCCATAATTTTCGATAAGTTCCCGCCCCCGTGCCTTGTCTGCTGCTGCAACGAGCCGGGTCTCACGGGCGACCTCCTTTTCGGTCAAGCCCAAATCGATGTATTCCTCGACAAAAAATGTCACTATGTTCTGAATTTCCGCGTTTGAAAAGCCGAATATAGGCATCTGCGATCTGGACCAGAGCTTATGGGGATTTTGGATGATGAGGAACATTCTTTCGGGATACAGTTTGGATGAAACCATGGAGAGCTCGGGCGCGATATCACCCCCCCTGCCTTCGATCGAATGGCAGCTGACGCATCGGGATACCAAAAAAAGTGTTTTGCCCTGGCTGCCGGATCCTTTCGGTGCCACCGCCCTGGCTTTAGGGCCCTGGAGGATAAAACCGGCAATGTCCGCAGCTTCCTGATCCGAAAAATTGAAATTGGGCATCCGTGTGCGCGGCAGATAAGCCTTGGGGTCGCGAAGCCAGCGATACAGCCAGTCGGGTTTGACGCGTTGGGCCATATCGTTCAGGGGCATACCCACCCTGATTCTCTTTTTCCCCTTGACAACATGACAACCGCGGCACCCATCTTCGTTAAACGTCAAGCGGCCTTTGGCAAATACCGGCGCTTGCGACTGCATAAACTCTCCGTGGCACCGGGGACAGGAATTTTCCATAAAATCTTCGTGAAAGATGGCTCGATACCAGTTGTCCACCGGACCATGGGCCTCCTGAAGCGTCGTTGCCATGCCCTGGCCGCCATGGCAAACCGTGCAGCCGAATTTCTCAAAGGAATGCCTGTCCGCATCCGGATGGGTCTTGTAGGGTTGCGGCGCATCTTGAAATCTCGGATCGTCGACCCCGAGGTGACACGTTTCACAGCGGTCGACGATATTGAGCTTCTCGATCCACCGC
>JBAUWG010000158.1:0-1678 GCA_049583675.1 Desulfobacterales bacterium
AATAACACCCGGGAAGGAGAAATTTGGTATGGGATCAAATAATGTTTTTTTCTTAGAAAATCTGGAATGGTTTGACGAAACCGGTCAGGAACTGGTTCATCGTCTGCCGGAAGATGGCTCCGGTGAAATCAAGTACGGCGCCCAGTTGACTATTCGAGAAAGCCAGGCCGGTGTCTTCTACTATAAGGGAAAAGCCGTCGGCGTATTCGGTCCGGGACGCCATAGCCTAAAAACCGGAAACATTCCCCTGCTGACCAAAATAGCGAGTCTGCCATGGGGGATGCAAAGTCCCCTCAGAGCAGAAATGTACTTCATAAACTTAAAGATTTTCACCAACCTGAAGTGGGGAACCCGGGATCCGGTGGCCTATAAAGATTCAGAATTGGGTCTCATCCGTCTGCGGGCTTTTGGCGTATTTAACCTTCAGGTAGTGCAACCGGTGTTGCTGATCAACCGGCTCGTGGGAACTCAGGGAATATACACCACCACCGAGATTGAAGAATATCTGAACCGCGTCATCGTGTCCCGATTTAACGACTTCATGGGTGAAACCATTGATTCGATAGTAAATTTACCGAGTAAATACGACGAACTCTCAGAAGGTCTTGCCAAGCGTTTGCAGGAAGATTTCAGCCATTTCGGCATCCACCTGACCCATCTTTATATCAACGCCATCACCCCGCCGCCTGAGGTGCAGCAGGCTATTGACGACCGCAGTCGCATGGGCGTTTTCGACGACATGAATAAGCTTATGCAGATGAAAGCTGCCATGGCGATGGAAAAGGCCGCCGAAGCCGAAGGCGGAACAGGCACGGGCATGGGCGCCGGCCTGGGCTTGATGATGCCGGCCATGTTTGCCCAGTATTTTGCCGGTGCATTGCCGCAATCCGGAAAAATGGAGAACACGTCTGAATTCAGCTGCCCGGAATGTCATCATAAAATAGCAGTTGATGCCAAGTTTTGTCCTCAATGCGGGCATCAGCAAGTGGTCTTCAATCAGTGTGCCAAATGTGCTAAAAATTTAACTCCCAATGCCAGATTTTGCCCCCGCTGCGGAGCTGCGGTGGAAGTGATGACCCAGACGAAATTATGTCCGACCTGCGGCAATGAGAATCTCGCTGATTCCCGGTATTGTAATGCGTGCGGGGAAAAACTTTAAACTATAATTGAATATTGAAGATTGCAGATTGAATAATTAATGAATTCTGTCTATTTTATTATGCTCTTTGTGTAAATTATAAAGACGGTAGTATACCGAAAATATTCAATTTTCAATATTCAATAATCATTTTTTTAATCTCCGGAGGTCCCCATCAATTTTCTTATCGAACATCAGTGCCCCCAGTGCGGGGCACCTGTCATTTTAGCAGAGACGGACCGACTGTTTACCTGTCCATACTGCCGGGTCAAATCCTATTTGATCGCCGACGATTTTTTCCGCTATGTACTGCCTCACCCGGCAGCCGATGACAAGGAAATTTTTTATTTTCCCTACTGGCGATTTAAAGGCATGCTTTTTTTTTGCGGACCGGCAGGCATCCAGAATCGCTTTGTGGATATCAGTCAGCAAGCCATCGCAACACCCTATTTCCCGTTTTCAGTAGGCGTCCGCAGTCAAGCCATGAAAATCCGATTTGTAACGCCTGATATGCAGGGTCGCTTTTTGAAGCCCCGGCAG
>JBAUWG010000159.1:0-5723 GCA_049583675.1 Desulfobacterales bacterium
CTATTATCGAAACATCTAGCAGTCAAGATATAATAACCTTATAAAGATGACCGTATTCCGAATCAACAAAAAAATCGCTGTCTTGTTTCTTTTAATTTTAGGCATATCTTTTGGCAGTTTGGTGGGATTTTTTATTGCCCTGACAAGAGATCTTCCGGAGATTCGAAATCTTGAATCTTTCAAACCATCATCTATCACCCGGATTTACTCAGCTGACGGCGTGCTCCTTACAGAATTCTTTTTGGAAAAACGGGATCCCGTGCCGATAAAAATTATTCCCGATCTTTTGAAAAAGGCCTTGATCGTCACGGAAGACCGGAGCTTTTACACGCACAGCGGTATCGATCTCAAAGGTATTTTCAGGGCAGTCTTCCGAGATATCAAGGCCGGCAGATTTGTCGAAGGGGCCAGTACCATCACCCAGCAGCTCTCCAAAACACTCTTTCTCCAACCTCGCAAAACCTTGTTGCGAAAAGCAAAGGAGGCGTTCCTTTCTTTTCAAATCGAGCGGCGATACACCAAAGACGAAATCCTGAGGCTTTATTTAAACCAGGTTTATTTCGGCAGCGGCGCTTATGGTGTCGAATCTGCCGCGAGAATTTATTTCGGTAAATCCGTGAGTGATTTAAACCTGCCTGAATGCGCTTTGCTGGCTGGTCTTCCCAGGTCCCCTTCCCGATACTCCCCGCTGGTCGATCCGGAACTTGCAATAAAACGCAGGAATGTCGTCTTAAAACAATTAAAAGATACCGGTGTCATCACACAGTCCGTCTATGACATCGCAAAAGAGGCGCCTTTAAATCTGGCAAATCAAAACAAAACATCGATCAAGGCCCCTTATTTTGTTGAATATGTTAAAAAGTTTATAGAAGATACCATTGGTTCATCGAGACTTTACAAAGAAGGCCTCAGGGTGGTTACAACGCTCAACTTTAACCTGCAACAAATGGCGGAACTCGCTGTAAAAAAAGGCCTTTCCGATCTTGATAAAAGGATGAAGCGCCATGGGATAAAGCATCCCGATCCCCAATGTGCGCTCATCTCACTGGACATTGCATCCGGCGGAATTCTTGCAATGGTCGGCGGCAGAGATTTTTCAAAATCCGCCTTCAACCGGGCGACGGATGCCAAAAGGCAACCTGGATCCGCTTTTAAGCCCGTTGTTTATGCCTATGCCATTGAACAAGGGTTTGCCCAAAATAAAATTATTCTCGACGCGCCGGTGGCATTTAACATCGACAACCGGGAAACGTATTGGCAGCCTAAAAATTTTTCCGGAACGTATGAAGGTGAGATGACCCTCAGAAAGGCTCTGGCACTTTCAAAGAATATTCCGGCGGTAAGACTCATCGAGATGATAGGCCCTTCTTCAGTGGCCGGATTCGCGCACACCCTGGGGATTGAATCCCCCCTGTCACAAAACCTGTCCCTGGCGCTCGGCACATCGGATGTGACATTAATGAATTTAACCGCAGCCTACTCGGTTTTTCCGGACAAAGGGAAATACGTCGAACCTTACGGCATTGCGGAGGTTGTCGACAAGGCCGGGCGATTGGTATGGCGAGCCAGGCCTGAAGAAAGAATGGTGATGTCACGGGCAACCGCCGCGATTATGACGGACATGCTTCGCAGTGTCATTCAAGACGGTACCGGCCAGAAAGCAACGTGCATTCAACGTCCCATCGCCGGAAAAACAGGGACGACCGACGCATTTAAAGACGCCCTTTTTATCGGCTTCTCCCCTTCGATAACCACCGGTGTGTGGGTTGGACAAGATGCGTTTACAACCCTTGGCAGCGGAGAGACCGGGGCAAGGGCCGCCCTTCCGATTTGGATCGACTTCATGACCGGAGCGCTGGATGACAAGCCGGTTCAATATTTTGATATGCCCGATGATGTGGTCGTCGCGCCCATCGATCCCTCGACCGGCCGTCTTGCACCCGATGATGATCCCCGAGCCGTCAAAGCCCTTTTTAAAAAAGGGACGGAACCCACCACGCCTTGAAAAATTAAGGTGATCGCGTTCGACCCAATACACAGGGAAACGCTCCGCTTAGCCAAGTTCAAATATATTTGTCCAGTTCAAACGATTCATGGCTGTTGACTTTCTGTTTTGAGTAAAATAAAAGCCGACTATATGGTTAGATACCGAGGGGTACAATGATTCGAAAAGCCGCCATTAAAGATATAAAAGCCATTCATTCTTTGCTTCAACAATACGGCCGCAAGGGGGAGCTTCTGCCGCGGCCGCTGAGCGTTTTGTATGATCATGTAAGGGATTTTTCGGTTTACGCGGATGATGAAGACAGCAAAGTCTTAGGGTGCTGCGCTTTGCAGTTCTGCTGGGACGACCTTGCGGAGATACGGTCTCTGGCAGTGAATCCGGACCATGTAGGGAAAGGCATCGGATCAGAACTTGTCGAAAAAGTGCTTGCCGATGCAACATCATTTAAAATACAAAAAGTCTTTGCCCTGACGTACCGCCCCGGCTTTTTCGAGCGGTTCGGTTTTGACCGGATAGACCGATCGGAACTTCCCATAAAAATTTGGGCGGACTGCATTATGTGCATCAAATTCCCGGACTGCGATGAAATCGCAATGATGAAGGTATTGGACTAAGTGTATATGAGGTTCAACGCCAAGGGCGGCCGTCTCCAGACGCCCGGTGTCGGCATAATATGCTGCCCGCCGACGCTCAACCAGTTCAGGTCCGGTTTGACCTCCCGCAATTTTCCGTCATCAGTCGGCCGGGCATGATTTGTAAAGGCATACGTCGCCTGAAAAATACAGATGCCGCTGTTTCCCTCTCGCGTGATGACATAATTCTTATAAAACGTGCGGGCCTTCATGTTATATACCGCGGCAATCTGTTCAATTTCATTTTCATCAATTTTTATCAGAACCGATTTTGAAGCCCCCCTTTCGGAAACTCTGATCAATGCTCTCGATTCACTGCTCGCTGCATACACCGTCGAGATGCACCCGATTCGCTTCAAATACTGGGAAGCGACAATAGCGGCCGTCCGCCTGCCGCCCACCTCAAATGGGAGACAATAATACTCGAAAAATTTTTTTTGAACATCTACGGCATACTTGTCTCCCTTTTCATACAGATCTTTGGATATATATCGAAGGCTGATCCCCAGATCCTCGGCGGCATCGGCAATGGGCCAGTCAATTTTTACATGAAAGTGGGAAAGACTGTATCTGTTCTTTTTTTGCTGGATGGATCCCGCTGGATTAACAGTGCGTAATCGACAGGAATCAACAGTTTGAGCACATCGTAAAAATGGACGGCATCCAGAAATTTCTGATTTCTATCGAATTTATCTGAAAGCGGCAGGGGCTCGTATCGAAGGAGGTTGTTCTTATTGGTTCTGTTGCTTCTAAAGAACCGGATGTACTTTTTATGAATTGCCGGAATACTGTCTTCTACAAAAATAACCAGGAAGCAATTTTGACATTCATGCTCAACAGCCGGAATACGGGCGCGAGGTTTCAATTCACGCTTTTCAACAAACGGATATGGGATATTTTTATTGATAAAATTATGGTACGAATCGATCAACGAATACTGAATCAACTGTTGATCAAGTTCATCCCGGAGCAATTCATAATAAGAACGCCTCAACCTGTTTTCCTGACTCAGCTCTTCCCTGACAGACCAGAATGCCACTCCTCTCTCCTTTCAGTGATCTCTGATGAATAGGTTTTGCGTTATCCTTTTGATTTTTTTCCTATAATAGCATCATTTTAATCATACGTCAACGATCGACCGCCATCATTATCCGTTAAATTTTTCAAGCCATCGATATAAGGGCTGCCGATATTTGTAAGCAAATAAGATTATCACCAGACAAAATCCCATGATCAGGGCAAATAATCCGTATCGATGTTCGAAGACATATGCCCCCTGAAGGCTGAGCAGCAATGTCCCCGGCATTCGTCCGATGCCGACGATGATGAGAAAGACTTTTAAAGGCAGTGTACTCAATCCTAAAAATAGACATAAATAGTCTTTGGGAAAACCGGGAATGACAAACATGATAAACAGGACAATGGTCCCCTGACGCCGAACCATGTTATCCATCCGATCCAGCTTGGCTTCAGGGATCAGTTTTCTAACATAACGGGCCCCCAAAAAACGGCCGATTGAAAAATTGATCCACGATCCTGTCGTAAGTCCGATGCTTGAATATAAAAATCCTTTCATTGTCCCGAATAAAAACCCCCCGATAAAGCCGGTGGCCTCTCCGGGAATCGGCGCAAAAATCACTTGGAGAATCTGAATGAGGATAAATATGACCGGCGCCCCGTGACCAAACGAAGCCACAAACGTCTTGATTTTATCTCTGTCCGACAAGAGATGGTAGCAATAAACGGCCTGTTCCCATAAATATTGCCGGTACACAACACCTGTCCCAAAAAGAATGCAAACGATGGCAACAGCAATAAAAATTCGGTATTTTTTTATATTTCCGAGAGGTTTGTTGTTTGTCAAAATAATACAGGCCATGAACATTTTTCAAAGGTCTCACTGTCAAAGTGAAACCGGGGGGCGAAGCTCCTGAATATGGTTCCGCTCAATTGTCCAGGGCCGCGACCGCCGGAAGGGTCTTGCCTTCCATAAGCGCAAGGAAAGCGCCGCCGCCCGTGGATATGTAGGTAATTCTGTCGGCTTCACCGCTGTTATGGACAGCGGCGCCCGTATCCCCGCCGCCGACAATTGAAAGTGCTTGGGAATCCGCCACTCTGCGTACAATGGCGCTGGTTCCCTGACTGAAAGCATCCATTTCAAACACGCCCATGGGTCCGTTCCAAATAATGGTTTCGGCGTCTTCCAATGCTTCGGAATAGAGCATAATCGTTGCGGGACCGATATCCATGGTCATCCAATTCGTTGGGATTTCCTGCACCGGTACCGTTCTGATCTCTGCTTGGGCATCGAAACGGCTAGCCGCCACCGCATCCACCGGGAGGTAGAACTTGATATTGTTTTCAATCACCTTTTTCATGATGGATGCAGCGGTTTCGACCAGGTCCGGTTCAACCATTGATTTTTCCATATTGTATCCGGCGCTTTTTAAAAATGTGTTTGCCATGGCGCCGCCGATAATGAACTTGTCGACATGATGGAGCATGTTTTCCAATGCGTCGAGTTTGCCGGACACCTTTGCTCCGCCCACAATCGCTACCAGCGGGCGTTGGGGATCTGCCATCGCCTTTTGAAAATAGTCAAGTTCTCGTTGAAGCAAAAAACCGCCGACAGATATGGGCACATGTTTCGTTACGGCCACCACCGACGCATTGATGCGATGAGATACGGCAAATGCATCATTCACATAAATTTCGCAGAGCCCGGCCAGTTTTTGTGCAAATGCATCATCGTTTTTCTGTTCCTCGGGATGGAATCTCAAATTTTCGAGAAGCACCACATCACCTCCATTCATTTTCCCGACCAGATGTTCTACTTCAGGTCCGATGCAGTCCTTCGCCATAACGACTTCTTTACTTAAAAGGCTTCCCAGGCGTTTTGCTACCGGAGAAAGGCTCATCTTCGACTTTACCTCCCCTTTCGGCCTTCCCAGATGTGATGCAATGATCAACTTTGAATGATGGTCCAGGATATATCTCAATGTCGGCAACACAGACTGAATTCGGGCGTCATCGGTAATGTTCAGGTGTTCATCCAGGGGAACATTGAAATCGACCCTGATCAAAAC
>JBAUWG010000160.1:0-6161 GCA_049583675.1 Desulfobacterales bacterium
GCATCATGCTTTTTTTGGCAATACCTAAATTTCAGAACGGTTTTCTGTCCAACAGCACCCATGCGGTTTCGCGCTGGATTCTGATAAAAGTTCCTGATTTAAAAGATAAAGCCCAAAAAGAACAAAAAAGATATATTCTTCATGTGGATTTTGATGCCAACAAGTTATGGATAAGCCGCGAAACAGTGTCTGATGATGGACTCCAGTCTGAAGGGACCAATGGGTATCAACTCCCGGAAGACGTCAAACTGCTGGATGTTGAATATCCGGACCAGAAGATTATTTCAACGGGACAGGCCCAAATTTATTTTGATGAAAAGGGGTACTCCGACAACGCCGTCATCCATATAGAAAACAGCGATAACGAAAGGTTATCTTTTGTGATCGAACCTTTTCTACGCCAGGTCCGTTTGTATCAAAAGTATGTCGGGTTTGTCGATTGAACATAATCGCAGATTTTCACTGTTTTGTGTACGATCCAATCGGGTAAAAGTGATTCATGAGAGAAAGACGTAGACACCAAAAGACTGGAAACCATATGAAAAATTCACTCCGCCGCGACATCAGAAGATGCATCATGGCCGAGCAGACCCTGAGTCAGACCACAGGGTTTCAACAGGGTTTCACGCTGATCGAGATTATGGCCGCCATATCCATTATCGCTATTGTCCTGGTCAGTGTGTACAAATTGCATGCGCAGACCGTTTCCATGGACAGTGAGGTAAGATTTTATGCAACAGCCCCCATGCTGGCCCAAAAAAAGTTGGCTGAAATTGAATCGAAAAGCCGAAACGATATATCGGACGATTCAGGCGACTTCGGAGATCAATTCCCGAATTACAGCTTCAATATTGTCATTGACGACGTGGAATCAAAAGCACTTGGAAATGTGGCTGAAGATCTCAAAAGAATCGATATCAACGTTTCTTTTAACCATGATGAATACACTTACGACTTAAGGGATTACAGGCTCTTTCGGGACTGATAAAAGTTTTGTTTTATGTTTTTCTCAGGTAACACGTAATGCGTAAAAATTTGAACGACCATCTAATCCTTGCGGTCCACTGTCATCGCGGCCGGGCATCCGCCGGACAGGTTGAGAATGGGGGCTTTACGCTGCTTGAAATCATGATTGCGATTTTTATCTTCGCCGTGGTTATCACCACGATCTTTACTTCATACAGCTCAGTATCATCAGGAAACAAAATCATTGATCAGGACACCGCTTCTTATGAAATGGCAACAAACTGTCTGAACCGAATGGTTATGGATCTGAAATCCATTCATTTGACCTTGGCTCCGGGGTACACTCCGTCGGCGCTGGGCGAACCCCCTGAGATGTATCGGATTGTCGGAGAAATAAATAATATCCAGGGGACAGAGTTTCCTAAGTTGAGATTTACTTCCCTTTCTCACATATCTTTTGGAGAAAAAAATGAAAGCGGAATTGCAGAAATCGTATATTATATTCAGGCTTCGGACGACGGCAATTTTGTGTTGAAGCGGGCAGACAAGTTGTATCCTTATGGAAAATTTGAAGAAAAGCCCGGGGATCCCATACTCTGCAGAGACGTTAAATCTTTGACAATTAAGTATTATGATAGTGACGGCAATGACTATGACCAGTGGGATTCCGACAGCGAAGATGCCGGGTATTCCACTCCCAGGGCGATCGATATCAAGCTCGAATTGGCCGAAGGTTCGAATTCCCTTGCTTTTGAAACCATGGTAAACTTGCCGATTTATCGAGTGAAGAAGAAATAAATGTAAATTTATGCCGATAAAAGCGCTGAAAAACAATCGCGGAATTGCTCTTCTCGTGACATTATCTGTTGCGACGGTGATGGTGGTGGCGTCGCTCGAAATGAATAAGAAAGTGCGATCGGCGGTATTCTCGGCCGCCGCCGCCCGAGACCGGATTACGCTTTTGCATATGGCGTCATCCGGGGTCAATATTGCCGAGGCCATGCTGATCAAAGACAAATACGATTCAGATACCGATTCACTTCAGGAAGATTGGGCCAATGATGAAAAACGAAAAGAAATTATCGGTGATATTCCTTTTGAAAATGGAAGCGTCAGCGTGTCCATCAACGATGAACTCGGTAAAATTCAGATTAACAGTCTTGTTCAGTATCCCGGAGGACGCCAGTTTAATGAATCTCAAAAAGCGATGTGGGAGCGATTTTTAAATTTATTAAAACTTCAAAACGACACTCAAAACGATGTATTTAAAGATTTGGAACCGATGACGATCATCGACTCCGTTAAAGATTGGATAGACTCCGGAGACGATGATGCCATTACGGGCTTAAACGGCGCCGAATCAGAGTATTATCAGGATCTTGATCCGCCATACCCTTGCAAAAACGGCCCTTTTACCGATATCAATGAGTTTGCGCTTGTGAGAGGTGTTACACCGGCGCTTTTTCAAGGTGCGGGAGGGGAGAAGGGGCTTTCCAGATACATCACTGTCTTTGGGATGACCCAAACCGGGAGTGATTCTTTCACTTACGAAGGGAAAATAAACATCAACACGGCGGATTTGCCGACGCTTACCGCAATCATGCCTACGGGAACTGAAGACTTTGGCCAAGTCATGTTCGATTATCGCAATGAGACCTCCGAATCCGGGTATATCCACGATCTTACGAATCCCAAATGGTATAAAAGCGGTCCGGGCATGGCCGATATCGCCATCGATCCGAATCTGATTACCATATCCAGCGATATTTTCCGAATTGAGTCGACGGCAACGTTAAGGGAAATGAAAATGAAGATAACCGCGGTGATTCACCGTGAAAAAAGTGATAAAACTGGAAAATGGATCTGCAGGGTCTTGAGATGGGATGTCGAGTAAACGTATTCGTGTCCAAGGCACTTTCGGCATGACGAAAGCGGATAATCCAAAACATTCATATGCTTACCGAAAAGATACCGGGTTTTTAGGCAAATCACAGATAAAGATACGATACTTGACTTTTGGATCATATATTATCATAATAAAAATTTTTGATTTAAATAAACGAGACTAAAACAGATCAAGCCATGAGCAGAAAGATCTTGGGACTGGATATTCGGCATGATGCCGTATCAGCGGTCTTAATCGAAAGCGGCATCAAAGGGACAGTGATAGAAGCCCAAGCACACGTTCCGACACCTGACCGGAAAGAGGATGGTAACAATTGGATCGCTTCCCTGGAAACCATTGTTCAGCAAATCGATGTCACCGGTTGTATCTGCGTGGCTTCTTTCCCCGCCGACGAGGTATCTTTCAGAAATATTCAGGTTCCCTTTAAAGGACAAAAAAAAATCAGAAAGGTACTGCCTTATGAACTCGAGCCCACCCTTCCGTTTCCCATAGAAGACCTTATCGTCGATTTTATGCCCCTGGAACTGTCTGAAAACACAGGTGCCAAAAACCTTATCTCCGCTGCAGTGGAAAAAACCAAGATGCAATTTTATTTGGATGCACTGGCCGGTTTTAACATAGAACCTGAGATTGTTACCATCGGCGGTTGCTCGACGGCAATGTATCTTGCCAACTTTTTAGACAAAGGCCAAAATTGGCTGTTTATCGACCTATGCAAGAATAAGGGTTCAATTTTTTTGATTGTTTCAGGTAAGACCTGTTTGATACGCACGTTTCCAATACAATCAACAGCCCGTTCATATAAAATAAAATCGCTTTGCAGCAACATACGACGAACACTTATTGCGTCGGAAAAAATTGTCGGATTTGAGTTTAAGCCGGACGGGGGATTTATAACCGGATCCGGCATCGACGATCTGGGTTTTGATCAAGACATGGAGCAAGCTTTGGGGTTTCCATTTGAGCGGGCGGACATATTACGATACACGGAGATAATCAAACAAGAAACCGTACCTCAACCCTGGGTTCCTTTTTTGATGGATAACCCGCTTTCTCTGGCGCTGATGGAAATTGAGGGAACGAAAGGCTTTAATTTTAGAAAAGGTCCTTTTGCTTCAAAAAAATTCTGGGAGGAAAATAAAAAGAACCTGATTCAATCCGGTGCTCTTCTTTTCCTGGTTCTGGCATTAGCGTTGTTTAGCGTCTCTCTTGATTCATATCTTATGGGTAAAAGATTGACCCGTCTTAATCAAGAGATAACAGACATCTTTACGTCGACATTTCCAGATGTCAAAAAAGTGGTCGATCCTGTGGAACAGATGCGGATAAAGATACGGGAAGCAAAGAAAGATGCTTTATTCCCGGAAGGATCTGAGACACAACCTTTGGCGATAGATATATTGAATACGCTGAGCACGCGTATCCCCAAAGATGTGGATGTGATCCTGACACGGCTTGTCATGGGATCCGAAAGTGTCGTTATTTCTGGGGATACCGATACATTCAATTCAGTGGACAATATCAAAAGCCGCCTGGAGCAATCCGGCTTGTTTAAGAAAATAACGATTAGCTCCGCGAACATCGATAAATCTGATAAACGGGTGCATTTTAACCTAAAATTGAATCTTTAATATGTTAAAAAAACTGACCAAAAGAGAAAGATATTCCATTTATGCGATGTCAGGGGCTGTCTTTTTGTTTATGATCATCCAATTTGTTGTTTTTCCGTCTATTGATAAAAGGAAGCGTTTAAGAAGAGAACTTCAGGTCAAAACAGATGTCCTTCGTGAGATGATCACCCTCAAGTCCGATTACGATGAGATAGAAAAAAGAACCCATGCGTCAAGTGCGCGTTTTGCCGACAGGGAAAAAGGGTTTACACTTTTTTCATTCCTTGACAGGCTTACAGGAGAAGCGGGGATAAAAGAGTATGTAACGTACATGAAACCGTCAACCACTGTTCAGAAAAACAGCCTGTATAAAATTTCCCAGGTTGAAATGAAGCTTCAGGGTTTGACCCTTCAGCAGTTGACCACCTATCTGTATATGGTCGAAACATCTAAAAACATGGTACATGTCAAGCGGCTTTCCATTGTAAAGGCAGGCAAACCAGAAGGTTTAATCGACGCTGTCCTGCAGGTTGAAACGGTGGAAAAGTGACGATGAATCGCAAAAATCAACTGTTATACGGTTTATATATCTTAGCGGTTGCGGTGTTTTTCCTGTATGTCCTGTTCCCGTCTGATACCGTTGCAACCTATGTGGTTTCTCGTTTCAACAGGGTCAATTCCGATATAAACATTGATGTTGACCGTGTCAGCCTGGCTTTCCCTTTGGGTTTGAACCTATATGACGCCAATGTGTATTACCTGAACACCAAAGTGCTCAAAACAGATCATTTAAAAATTGTTCCCAGCTTTTTGTCTTTGTTTCGCTCCAAAATCGTTTTTTTTTTCAAGGGCAGTGCATTTAAAGGCACGTTGGAAGGCAGAGGAGAATTTGATAAAAACAGACCTGGCCAACAGGCGGTTATTGCAGCGAAACTTGTTGGAATGAACATCAAGGATATCGCTGCTGTTAAACATTTTCTCGGCCGTAGTATTACCGGATTACTTGAAGGGAGCTTTACATATCGCAACAGCGGAAAGTCAGATCGGCAATTGGACGCCGGATTTGTCATTTCAGACGGTGAACTGGAGCTTTTAGTGCCGATGATCAAAGAAAAAAGCATGCATTTTACCAAGCTTGAAACCAATATAACAATTAAGAATGAGCGGTTTAACATCAAACGATGCACCCTAAAAAGCGATCAGCTTGATGGCAGCATTTCAGGCATCGTCAATCTTAAGGAACCACTGGAACAGAGCCGCGTAAGACTTTCCGGACTGATTAAACCCAGTCCGGAATTTTTTAAAAATCTGGGGAAAGATCTCCCGCTAAATTTATTGCCCCAAAAAATACTATCCAAAAAAGTGGTTCGCGTTCGAATTTATGGTTCATTGGATCAACCGCGCTTTTTTATGAACTAGAGGGAAATTACGGACAATTGGCTTGACCGGCCCTATCCTTGAAAGCATCGTTTTTTAGGGCCGAAAGTTGCCCTATTCAATTTATGCCTATGTGGACAATGAAGCGATATCTTAATCTATTGAATATCTTATTATTAACAGGTGTTATTTTTTTTGCTGTGAAGGCATTTTATACACTTGTAACCGCCGATATCGATTCCGGCCGTCCTATAAAAGCAGCGACCCGAAAGCTTGTTCCCCATGAAAACGGAACCCAACAC
>JBAUWG010000161.1:0-8749 GCA_049583675.1 Desulfobacterales bacterium
CCTTTGAATGTGGTTTATTCGCAGGAATTGATAAAAAAGGGCGTTATTCGAAAAGAGGATACGGATGTTCTGGAACACAATATCAATCGTAATCTGGAAGAGGCTTTTGAGGCGGTTAAGTCCGGCACTTGCGTCTTCCCTCAGCAGCGGTTTTATGAAAACTGGAAAAATTTCAATGGCATTTATACTCAAGACTCGGTTAAAACCGGCGTTCCCAAAAAAGAGCTCGTAGCACTGGGTCGCAAACTGAATACGTTTCCAAAGCAATTATCTTTGAATGAAAAATTGGTCCGCCTGATGAAAAAGCGGCAGGAAAGCATTGAACAAGGCCACTCCATAGACTGGGCCAATGCCGAAGTACTTGCTTTTGCTTCTCTGCTGACGGAGGGCGAACCGATTCGTTTGAGCGGCCAGGACAGCGCTCGTGGCACTTTCAGCCAGCGCCACAGTATTCTCTTCGATACCAAAACCGGAGATGAATATATACCGCTTAACACACTTGATAAGACCCAGGCGCCTTTTTTGGTGTATAACAGCCTGCTCTCAGAAGCGGGCGTCTTGGGCTTTGAATACGGCTACTCAGCCGCACAACCCCGGGGACTGGTGATCTGGGAGGCGCAATTCGGCGATTTTGCCAATAATGCCCAATCGATCATCGATCTGTATATTGCCAGCGGGCAAGCCAAATGGCAGCGGTTAAGCGGTTTGGTGTTGCTGCTGCCCCATGGTTGGGAGGGGTTGGGTCCTGAACACTCCAGTGCCCGTCTTGAACGTTTCCTGCAATTGTGTGCCAAAGACAACATCCAAGTGTGCAATCTCACAACACCGGCACAATATTTTCATCTTCTCCGACGACAGGCAAAAGAAAGTTTTCGGATGCCACTGATTATCATGACGCCGAAAAGTCTTTTGAGGCATCCTTTGGCGATCTCAGAAATACATGAATTGACTTCGGACCAATTCAGGGAAGTCCTTGAAGATCCGGATGACTTGAAGTCCGTCCGCTGCATTCTTTTTTGCAGCGGAAAAATATATTATGAATTACTTCAAAAACGCCGGGAGCTTAAAAAAACCGACTTTGCCGTTGTTCGCATAGAACAGTTCCACCCCTTCCCGGGAAATCAGATCAAAACCGTCATTCAAAAATACCAGAAGGCCCGGCGATTTGTGTGGGTTCAGGAAGAACCGGAAAATATGGGTGCGTGGTATTTTTTGCGTTTCCGTCTTGAAAACATCGTTGGAAAACCCATGCAATATGTCGGTCGAGATGCAGCCGCCAGCACAGCAACGGGATATTCGAATATCTATCGAAAAGAACAATCCGCCGTGACAAATACTGCCTTTGGAATCGATGAATCCGACGATAAGTAAAGTGCCCCATTACAAACGATGGACAATTTTTGATTGAAAATTACTGCTGATTCCGATGTGGCGAAGTATATTCGCGATTGGAGGCAGGTCAATTGAAAATTGATCCTCGAAAAGTGAAAATTTAAAATTGCCGAAGCGACACGCGGCGAAAGTGCCTGCGCTGTGCGAGCGACGCCTTCAATCATCAATCCAATTAATAAAGGAGCCTCCATGGAAATCGAGATCAAAATACCCAGTGTGGGAGAATCGGTTCAAGAAGCCGTTCTGGTGGAATGGTATAAAAAAGACGGCGATTCGGTTCAAAAAGATGAGCCGCTTTTTGTGATCGAAACCGACAAGGTTACCTTGGAGATCGTGGCCGAAGCAACCGGAATTTTGAGAATCCTGATCGAAGAAGGCCGGACGGTTTCCATCGGCGCCGTTGTTGGAAGCATCGACGTCAAAGAAGTATCAGAGACTTCGCCGGAATCCGCACCCAAGGAAGAAAAAGCATCCGAAGCAGTTCAGAAACCGGCGCTCCCAAAAGAAGAAGAGCAAAAGCGTCCGGAAGTTGCGGAATGGCCGGAGGAACCGGCCCCATCCGAAGCTGCGCCTGAAAAGGCTCCTGAGGAGACGCCGGCTGAAGCGGATCCCGTTGAAAAGATGCCCGCCGAGGCTCGAAACACTCTTTCCCCATCGGTAAGGCGCCTTGTTTCCGAAAAAAACATCGACATTTCCGACATCGACGGCAGTGGTCCGGGAAACAGAATCACCAAGGGTGATGTGCTCCTTTATCTGGAACAGAGGGTGAAGACTGCGTCGAAAGAACCGGCGTCTGATGCCGGTGCGGAAAAGGTTGCAGACTCCAAACCTGCAATACCAAAGAAATCGGTGTCCGTTAAGGACGAAGATGTTATTCGAAAACCCATGACGCCCATTCGCCGGCGGATTGCTTCGCGTCTTCTGGAAGCCAGACAGAATACCGCCATGCTCACGACCTTTAACGAGATCGATATGACACGAACAATGGCCCTTCGTTCGCAGTTCAAGGATGTTTTTAAAGAAAAGCATGGTATCTCTTTAGGGTTTATGTCTTTTTTTATCAAGGCTGTGATCGAGGCGCTCAAAGAATTTCCGCAGGTCAATGCATTCATTGACAGGGAAGATATCGTTTATCACAATTATTTTCACATCGGCATCGCCGTCGGCACCGGTAAAGGTTTGGTGGTGCCGGTGATTCGAAACGCCGATAGGCTGAGTTTTGCTCAATTGGAACAGACCATTGTTGATTTTGTGGATAAAATCAAAACAAATCGTCTGGAGCTTGCGGATCTCGAAGACGGCACCTTTACCATCACCAACGGCGGTGTATTCGGATCTCTGATGAGCACGCCCATTTTGAATACACCGCAAAGCGGCATTCTGGGGATGCACAAAATCGAAAAACGCCCCGTGGTCATAGATGACGAAATAACCATCCGGCCCATGATGTATGTGGCGCTGAGCTATGATCATCGCATCGTGGACGGCAGAGAAGCGGTCAGATTTTTGGTGCGGATCAAGGAGTGTATCGAAAATCCCGAAAGAATCATGATGGAGATATAACCATGGCACAAAAAGAGAATTTCGACCTCATTATTATCGGCAGTGGTCCGGGCGGTTATGTGGCGGCCGTTCGTGCGGCACAACTGGGACTGAAGACCGCCTGCATTGAAAAGGAAGACCGCCTGGGCGGCGTTTGCCTGAACGTGGGCTGTATCCCGAGCAAAGCCTTGCTCGATTCCAGTGAATACTTTCACCTGGCTAAAGATCGATTGGCTGAACACGGTATAAAAACCGGAAAGATGAACCTTGACTTGGCTGTCATGATGGCCCGAAAAGAAAAGGTCGTCGAAGAGCTGACCGGCAATGTTCGAAAACTTTTAGAAGGAAACGACATTACGATTTTTCAAGGCACGGCGCGTCTTGCCGGAAAAGATCGCGTTGAGATTCAGCAATCGGGTGCTTCTTCCCGCAAAAAAAACGTGCAAATCCTTGAGGCCAAGTCGATCATCCTGGCCACCGGAAGCGCGCCGGTCCAGGTTCGAGGTCTTGAATTCGACGGAAAACATATCGTCTCGTCCACGGAGGCGCTGGCGTTCAACACGGTTCCCAAACATCTGGGTATTGTGGGCGGCGGGTATATCGGTCTTGAGCTCGGATCGGTGTGGGTGCGTCTCGGTGCAAAGGTGACCGTGATTGAAATGCTGCCTCACATCGCGGTGACGCTGGACGGACAAGTGGGCAGGGCTCTGGAACGAATTCTTAAAAAACAAGGACTCGACATTCGACTCAACACCCGGGTGTCAGGTGCAAAGGTGCAAAAAAACGCGGTTCGGGTTGCTCTGGAAAACAAAGATAAAAAAGAGACCTTTTCCTGCGATCGACTGCTGGTTGCCGTGGGAAGGCGGCCTTTGACGCAAAACCTGGGCCTTGAAGACGCCGGTATTCATATTGATTCCAAAACCGGTCAGATTCTGGTGAATGAATCTTTTTGCACCAATGTTCCAAGTATTTATGCCATCGGCGATCTCATTCCGGGCCCCATGTTGGCCCACAAGGCTTCGGCAGAGGGCATTGCCGCAGTGGAATGCATTGCAGGGTTTGCCGGAGAAGTGAATTATGATGCTATCCCGGCGGTGATCTATACCTGGCCGGAAGTGGCCTGCGTCGGGATGACTGAAGAACAGGTCAAACAAAGAAATATCCCTTTTTGTGTGGGTACATATCCGTTCTCCGGGGCCGGTCGCGCCCGCTGCATGGGAGAAAAAGACGGCTTTGTCAAATTGATCGCCCATGCCAGAACCGATCGCATCTTGGGGGTCCACATCATCGGTCCCCGGGCGTCCGATATGATTGCAGAATGTGTGCTGGCTATGGAATTCGGGGCGAGTTCCGAGGATATCGCCCGAACCGTTCACGGCCACCCGACCTTTTCCGAAGCGCTTCACGAGGCGGCCATGGCGGTGCGAAAATGCTCGATTTATGCATCCTGATAGGTTTTTGAGTGTATCTCCGCTTCAGGTATAATTAAATTTATTGCTGAAAAAAATCTTCGGATTTAAGGAGCGATCATGGTCGATTATGATTATGACATCGGGGTGATCGGCGGTGGTGCGGCCGGTTTGACCGTCACCTCCGGCGCGGCCCAGCTCGGCGCAAAAACACTTCTCGTTGAAAAGGAAAAAGAACTCGGCGGCGACTGTCTCCATTTCGGCTGCGTTCCCAGCAAGACGCTTATCAAGACCGCCCATGTATATCACATGATGAAAAATGCCGAGAAATACGGCTTGCCTCCGGTGCAAGCGCCCCCAATCGATTTTAAAAAAGTATCCCAGAGAATAAAATCGGTCATCGAAGACATTCAGAAGCACGATTCCACGGAACGGTTCTGCCGTCTGGGGGCAAAAGTAGAATTCGGTATTCCTGTTTTTACGGATGAACATTCCGTTCAATTAAACGGAAAAACCGTTTCAGCCAAAACCTGGGTGATCGCCACCGGGTCCTCGCCGTTTATTCCGTCCGTCAAAGGACTGGATAAATCCGGATATATCACGAACAAAGAGATATTTTACCTGGACCGGCTGCCCAAGTCCATGATCATCATCGGCGGAGGGCCCATCGGAAGCGAGATGGGACAGGCTTTCAACCGGCTTGGGACCAAAGTGTACATTGTGAACCGGGGCGATCAGATCCTGGGCAAAGAGGATAAAGACATGGCCGATACGGTTCAAAAGGTCATGGAATCCGAAGGTGTCGTATTTTATTTAAATGCTTTTATCGAGGCTGCCAGGGATCTCGGCAATGAAAAAGAGGTGATCATCACGGACAAAGATGGTAGATCCGTCACGATAAAAGGAGAAACCATCCTGGTTGCGGCGGGAAGAGCTCCCAACATCGGTCAAATGGGTCTCGAGGATATCGGCGTCAAGGTCAGCCGCTTTGGCATCGACGTTGATAAACGGTTGAGAACCAATCACAAGCATATCTATGCGGCAGGGGACGTCAACGGCGGATATCTTTTCACTCATGCGGCCGGATATGAAGGCGGCGTTGTGGTCAGCAACGCTGTTTTTCGACTTCCGAAGAACACGGATTATACGTTTCTGCCCTGGTGTACGTACACCGATCCTGAACTGGCGAGTATCGGCATGAACGAAAAGACGGCCAATGCTTCGGGAGTCGACTATTCGGTCATCGTTGAAGAATTTAAAAACAATGACCGTAGCCTTGCCGAAGGAGAAAGAATCGGGAAAATCAAAATGCTTCTAAATGAAAAAGAAAAACCCATCGGGGTTCAGATTGTCGGCCCTCATGCCGGAGACCTGGTCAGTGAATGGGTGGCGGTGTTAAACGGAAAGGTAAAACTTTCCACTCTGGCATCGGCGGTTCACCCGTATCCCACCATCGGTGAGATCAACAAAAAGGTCGCCGGAACATTTTTTGCGCCCAAGATTTTTTCTGACAAGATCAAAAAAGGGCTCAAGTTCTTTTTTAATCTCAAAGGCCGGGCCTGTGGTTCTGAAACGTGCGAAGAATAAAAAGAAAGGAACAAGCAGATATGGAGACCTACTACAAACCTGAAGATTTGCTCAAATTCGAAGATATCGGGAAAGACGCACCGGAACTGGCAAAGAAGTTTTTCGAGTATTACGGCGCCGTATTTGCGGAAGGCGAACTCACGGAAAGGGAGAAATCTCTCATTGCGCTAGCCGTGGCCCATGCCGTCCAATGCCCGTATTGCATCGATGCCTATACTCAGACATGTCTCGAAAAGGGGTCTAACCTGGCAGAGATGACCGAGGCGATCCATGTCGCAGCGGCCATACGCGGCGGCGCTTCCCTGGTACACGGGGTGCAGATGCGAAACATTGGCGAAAAGATATCCATGTAACAAGAATGGTGTGGAGTTGTATCTATGTTGAAGGAAAAATTGTCAAGCACATCATCCGGTGAAAGACAGATGGCGCCTGAGAGGGAAGGCGGCTGTATCACACCTTTCGGCCTGACCCTGTCTCAATACGGCATTGATTTGAAGCGGATTGAAACGCGTGTTTTACAGGTTAATGTGGGATTTCTCTGCAACCAGACTTGCAGACACTGTCATCTAAATGCAGGCCCCCATCGAAAGGAGAACATGGATGATATCGTTGCCAGCGAGGTCGTATCCTATGCGAAAAGAGGCGGATTTGACACCATCGACATCACCGGCGGTGCACCCGAATTAAATCCTCATACCCTCACGCTGATCCAAGGCGTTGTCCCCGTTGCCAAACGCGTCATGATGCGTTCGAATCTGTCGGCGCTGAATGATGGCACAAAAGAACATCTTATCGAACTTCTCAAGGCAAAAAAAGTGGTTGTCGTGGGTTCCTTACCTTCTTTGAATGTTCTTCAGGTGGATTCTCAAAGGGGCTCAGGCCTATTTCAAACCAGCATCGATGCGCTTAAGAAACTGAACGCCATGGGATACGGCCGGGAAGGTTCCGGCCTTGAGCTGAACCTGGTATCCAATCCCACCGGTGCGTTTCTCCCGCCCTCTCAGGCGGAAGCGGAAAAGAGATTCCGCCAGATGTTGAAAAGAAAATGGGGCATTGTATTCAACAACCTGTATAGCTTCGCCAACGTCCCTCTCGGCCGGTTCCGCCAATGGCTGATCGGAACCGGCAATCTGGACGGATATATGAAAAAGCTTTGCTCTAGTTTCAATTCTTGTGCGGTGGACGGTTTGATGTGCCGGTCGATGGTTTCCGTTTCCTGGGACGGTTATCTTTACGATTGCGACTTTAATCTTGCCAGAGGAATTTTTATGGATAGACGCAAAATCCATGTATCTGAAATGCCGGGTCCTCCAAATGCCGGCAGCCATATCGCAACGGCCGATCATTGTTACACCTGTACCGCAGGTTCGGGATTTACGTGAGGGGGGGCGATTGAACCCTGAGGCTCAGGAGAAAATGTGATTCCTTTAATGTTTGAGGACACCATTATTTAACTGAAAAGGTGTTGGAGAAAAATTAAATCATGGACCCAAAAGAATTTATCAAACAGATTGATGTTGACGGCAGAGTTTACGACATCTCAGATATCACGCTGCTGGAGGAAAAAGGAATCGCCGATATTCGAAGGCTCCCGTTTTCCATTAAAATCCTGCTTGAAAACCTGTTGAGAAAATTGGACGGCCGAACGGTGAAGGAAAAAGATGTGATGAATATCGCTCGCTGGCAAAAACAGTATGATCAGCCCGTTGAAATACCGTTTCATCCGGCCCGTGTGTTGATGCAGGATTTCACCGGTGTGCCGGCTGTGGTGGATCTTGCCGCCATGCGCGATGCGGTAAAAGACATCGGCGGAGATCCCATGAAGATCAATCCGCTGGTTCCGGTGGATTTGATCGTCGATCATTCCGTCCAGGTGGATTTCTACGGGACAAAAGATTCCCTGGAAAAGAATGTGGCCAAAGAGTATGAAAGAAACGGGGAAAGATATGCACTTTTGAAATGGGCGCAAAAAAGTTTCGACAATTTCAGGGTCGTTCCGCCGAATTCCGGTATATGTCACCAAGTGAACCTTGAATATATCGGGCAGGTTGTGATGACCCGGAATTCAAACGGCGTCCAATCGGCCTACCCGGACACCCTGGTCGGCACTGATTCGCATACGACCATGATCGACGGTATCGGCGTGGTGGGATGGGGGGTCGGCGGCATCGAGGCGGAAGCCGTGATGCTGGGGCAGCCGTATTACATGTCGATTCCCCAGGTGGTAGGGGTCCGCCTTGCGGGTAAACTGAATAAAGGTGTTACGGCCACCGATCTTGTTCTGGTTATTACGGAACTTCTCAGAAAACATCATGTGGTGGAAAAGTTTGTGGAATACTTCGGCCCGGGAATGAAGAATTTGACGGTTCCCGACAGAGCCACCATATCCAACATGACGCCGGAATACGGGGCCACCATCGGGTTTTTCCCGGTCGATGAAAAAACCATTGAATATCTTAAACTGACTCATCGGGAAAGCCGAGCCAATTTGGTGGAAACCTTCACCCAGAAACTAGGACTTTTTTATACCGGGGATGAACTGCCTGAATATACGCAAATTCTTGAGGTGGATCTTTCTTCAATCACGCCTTGTGTTGCCGGCCCGGCAAGGCCGCAGGATAGAATTGAGCTGCCGAATTTAAAAGAAAAATTTACGGGTTTAAGATCCGCTCACGCTAAGGTGTGTTCGGTGAATCTTGATGGAAAAACGGCATCTATCGGTGATGGGAGTATTGCCGTTGCCGCCATCACCTCGTGTACGAACACTTCAAACCCTTTTGTTCTGATCGGTGCAGGCCTGCTGGCGAAAAGTGCCGTCG
>JBAUWG010000162.1:0-7266 GCA_049583675.1 Desulfobacterales bacterium
GGGTATAACAACATTGGAAAAACAGACACCCATGACAGGGAAATGGTTAAATCGTAATATCATCGGCTTTGCCCTGACCAGCTTTTTAAGCGATTTTTGTCATGAGATGGCAACAGCGGTCCTGCCCCAGTTTTTTGAGACCATTGGCGCTTCGGCCGCGGCATTGGGATTTATCGAAGGGGTTGCGGATGCCATTTCCAGCTTTTCCAAGCTTGGAGTGGGATACTGGGGGGATAAAACCGGAAACCGCAAGAATCTAACGGTTGTCGGATACGCATTGACCGGATTTTCCAAGGTTGTTTTTGGCTTTGCCTTTGCATGGCCGCTGATCTTGGCCGGCAGGATAATCGGGTGGCTCGGACGCGGCATAAGGAGTCCGCTCAGAGATGCCATGCTTGCAGATTCGGTCGCAGAAAAAAACCGCGCCAAAGCCTTTGGTTTTCACCGGGCCGGGGATACAGCCGGCGCTGTTGCAGGGCCGCTGACAGCCTTCTTGCTTTTGAGTTTAATCACCTCTCATCCCGAAATAGCTCAACTGCCGGGACGTTTTTTCCCTTTTCTATCGGGCGCAGCTGGTGCAAAATTCAGAGTCATCTTTTTTCTGACGCTTATTCCCGGCATCCTATCCGTTGCCGCTATGGCGTTTCTGGTAAAAGAAAAGCCGCGCTCTCCCAATCACGGCCTTGGATTTATGAATGCTGTCGGTGCGATGCCCCGTGAATATCGTATGTTCCTTCTTGCCGTGGGCGTTTTCGGAATGGCCGATTTTGCCCCTACCTTGATGATTCTTCGGGCGACGACGGTTCTTGGGCCCGATATCGGTTTTTTGAAGGCCACACAACTCGCCGCCCTTTTATATACCTTAAGAAATATTGTTTATGCGGCCGCGTCTTATCCCATCGGCGCATTGAGCCATCGATTTTCAAGATCCCGTTATCTGGCCGCAGGGTATGCAGTTGCCGTCGCGACATTCGCCGGATTTCTCTTTGCAACTTCTTCGGTATTGTGGTTTGCAATTTGCTTTTCCCTGGCCGGCGTATTTATCGCCTGGGAAGATACCATGGAAGCGGTGGCGGTCCGGGATTATGTGGATGATTCGATTGCCGGAACAGCCTATGGTCTTTTGGGCACCATTAACGGGATAGGAGATTTTGCATCGAGCATTATCGTCGGCGTATTATGGACGGCCATCGGCCCGAAATGGGGCTTTGCATATGCCGCGATCGTGGGGCTGGGCGGAACAATACTGATGCTGAAAACGCCTTCAGCCATCATAATCCATGGCGATAAAAACAAATAATCGTTTCAAAAAATCTAAAAAATTGATAATTTACCAATCGTAAAGGATTTCCCAGTAGTTATCAAAGGGCGGATCATTTTGACTGTAACGGTAAGACATGGTTTTCCCGGTGCCGGGACCTGAAGTGGTATCCTCGCGCCAGTATTTGACAAAAATGCCGGGAATAAGATGCGTGTTCGATTCATCCATCCATACTTCCTTCTCTTCAATAATCTTCCAAACCGTCCCGAATCGCTTGCTCCGGACCCGTTCTCCCACGCGCGGCAGCCCGTGTTTTGCCCGAAGATCCTTGAATTTATATGGGGACCGTTCGCCGTAATCCAAAATCTTCTCTCCGGAAATGATAATTCCGATAGCGCCGAGCGGTGCGGTCAAAAGAATGGAAAGGACGGCAACGGCCAGAATTAAATCACCGGACGCCACACCGGCTGCCAAGGGAACCGCTCCGATGGCCGCCTGGACCGTTGCTTTCGGAATATAGGCAATGATACAGAAAGTTTTCTCTTTTAGGGTATAGGGGGTCCCGATCAGGGAAATGTAGGTTCCGACGCTGCGAAACAAAAGCCCCACCAAAATGACGAGGGTCCCCGTAAGCCCGGCATGCCAGGCCACATTGACATTGACCTGCGCTCCCACCAGCACGAACAGGAGCAGTTCGGCAAACACCCAGACTTTTTTAAGTTTTTGGGAAATAAGGTGCGCAACGGGTTCGGATTTTTCCAGAATAATAAACCCGATGGCCATGACCCCTAAAAGACTGGCAATGGGCACCCATTTCTCACATTCCTTCTCAATCCAGGTCAAGATGATGGCGACACCTAAAACGATCAAGGTCCGTTTGGGAGGCCGCCAATCGTATTTGGTGAATAGACGATATAAAAAATACCCGGGAATGACTCCCACAACTATCCCCAGCGAAATTGAAACCGGTATTTCTCCCAACTTGGCCCATAAATTGATCGCACCGCCGCCATACATGCCTAAAAATATGGAAAAGAGAACGATCACAAAAACATCGTCAATGGATGAAGCCGCCAGCAGCAGTGTGGGGATGCCTTTTTTGGCGCCTCGGCCCCGATCCATGAAATCAATCATCAAAGGCACCACCACCGCCGGCGAAACAGCGCCTAAAATAGCGCCGAGTATGGCTGCCTCCACGGTGCTGACATGCAGCCACCGCGGTGCGACCAGAATGACCCCTGCGATTTCAAAAAGGGCGGGAATACAGCTCATTAAAAGGGCCGCCCGTCCCACGCGATGCAGGGTATCTTTATGCAGCTCAAACCCGGCACGGAGCAAAATGACAATCAAGGCAATTTTCCTGAAATCAGCGGAAACGTGCATCATATCCGGGGCCATCAGGTTAAAGACATAAGGCCCTGCGAGAATTCCCACAATGAGCATACCGACCAATCCGGGCAATTTCACTTTACGAAATATATAATCCGCCAACAGTCCCAAAACGATGATCAAAGAAAGACTTGCCGCCATCTAAACCTCCTGTCAAAAATGATTTTTGATCCTCTGCACCATGTATAAAAAATCCTGCTCAGTCATTCCGGGCAGGAGGCAAAAACAGTGCAAAAAACCCCACCCGGTTCATCCGGAAGGGGCAGAATTTATACTAGCATACTACGTTCTATCCGCTTTTAGGTAGAAGTCATTAGTCCTTTAATCCATAATAGCTTTGAGACGATTCAGGCAGACTTCATTGCCTTATATGTTTTTTAAAACCTTTAAATACGTTCGAATAATCGATGTCAAGTAAATTTCATTTTAATCGCATGCCAAGGGTCTTGAAATATTCCTTTTGATAATTGAACGCGAACCGATGTCGATAACATTACATTGCTGAAACATCTTTTTGAAAAGAAAAAAGCTTTTTGCGGATGTCTTCGACGTTCGATAGTCGGTCCGAAAGCTTTGAAAGGGTCCGTGAAACCTCTTTTTCACTCTGATCTTTGAGCGCCATCGCCCGGTTCAAAGCCTCCCTGATGGTGGAGACGGTCAGGTCGATTTTTTCGTTCAGCGTTTTTTTAAAGTTTCGGCTGGTATCGTCGACCCGCCGAATCAAGTCGTATCGAACACGTCCGCAATGTCTTTCAAACCGGCCGGAAACAGTGTCTTTCATCCGCTTTAAAATAATCCCCTTGCTCATGAACTTCGGCAGGGCAAAACGGATCGACAACCCGATGAGCTCTATGGCGCCCGGATCGTCTTTTAACAAAAAATAGAATTCACCTTTTTGGGAAAGTTTTTCAACCGTGGTAAAAGGTTTGAGTGTCACCTGGAACAGATCGGATGTCATCTTCACGATGTTTTCAATGATGTCATTGGTGCGTTTTGCAATATCCAGGTAGATTTGTTCGAGGATCGCGGCGATCTTTTCCGCTTCTTTCTGCCTGACCCTGTTAAAAGTTGACATGATATCGTTAAAAACAAACTCTTCCATTTCTTTTTCAAGATCATGACTGCTGATGTGTCGTGCCGTTGTTTCGACAAACTTTTCTTCCATTTTTTTCAAAAGAACCGGCAGGTCTTTCTGGGCCAGGACAGCCAGATCATCATCCAGCTTTTGCTGGAGCTTTCTCATATGCCCTTCTAAAATAAAATTCTGGCGATCCCGGTCCTTTTGAGCGGTATCGGCATATTGCTCAAAGGTTGCGATTTTTGCTTTTAACTCCTCAACAGATAGTCGGGCCGCCTCTTGCTCGATCTTGTAAGCCATGGTCTCATCAGCGGTATATTTTAAAAGCGATCCGATGACCGAACGAAGAAAGGTTTTTCCTTTTTCATGGTGCAAAAAATCTTTGAGATCTTTTTCAAAAGTCAGCATGTTAGACCGGTTTAATTTGTCCGTATCGCCGCTCAGTTTTCCTAACAGCGCAAATTTAGCGGAAACCGGATAGAGATGGATCGATTGACCCAGATCCTCTCGAATAAGATCGGTGGTAAAGTCCATTGATTCGCATAGATCCGATGCTCCCACCAGGTCGGTTTTGTTCAACACAAAGATAAATTTATCGGCATGCTCCCGGACTTCCTTTAAAAATCGATGCTCGGCCTCGCCCAGCGGCGGATCAGGGGTGACGATAAAGACGCCGGCATCGACATACGGCAGATACGCATACGCGACGTCCGTATTATGTTTAAACACCGACCCTACCCCTGGCGTATCGATGATCCGCACCCCGTCCTTTAAATAATCCGACGGAAAGAAGATCTCCACCTCCTTGACATGCAATTTGTTCTTGGGATTTTGTTTTTCAGTCACAAATTTCGGAATGTCCGTGAGGTCAATTTCCGCCTCCTTTTCATCCAAATACCGCACGATAGCCCTGCTTTCCTCACCATACCGCAAAATGGTGACAATGGACGTCAACGGAACAATGGACGTCGGAAGGATTTCAGCGCCGATCAACGCATTGATAAAAGTAGATTTTCCGCGTTTAAACTGCCCCATTACGACCAAGTTGAATTGCTCCAGCGCCAGTTTTTCGGTTATCTCGCCAAGTCTCTTATCTTTGTTGCTGTTCATCTTAGAAAGATCGTCGACAACACCAAAAAGCCGATCTTTCATTACAGCAAATCGGGTTTCCATGACGATGCCACCTCCTGTATAGAGAATATATCGGATATGCCGGGCATAAAAGATACAAAAAACCCTGCTCGATTCGAAACCGGGCAGGGTTATACGCTTTTGTATCCGCGGCGAAGGACAAAGCGGATTTTGGTGAATAACTCCTACCTGTTATAAGTAGAAGTCATCATTTCTATCCCCTTTATGCTAGATATGAAAAGTTCAGGCAGACTTCATTACCTTCCGCAATATTTACTCAAACATAATCTTTGGCGGTTTTTTTGTCAATCTCATTTTTTTAAAAAAAGTGAATGATATCGCGACAAGTGCTCTTAGATATTCAATATGATCTTGGCCGTTATAAAAAAAATAAGCAAACCGGTGATGTCAACAACGGTCGTTAATGCAGGGCTCGCGATGACGGCGGGATCAAGTTTAAATCTTGCAGCGAACAAAGGAAGCAACGCGCCGATGATGGTTGAAGTGATCACTTGTAATGTCAGCGCAACCGAAACAGCGATGCCGATCATACCGAGTGAAAACCCCGCCGGTCCGGCTGACCCCGAACCAAAAAAAAGAACGCGTCCAAAAGCAATCGCTCCGAGTAGTATGCCGAGAAGCAATCCGATTTGGGCCTCTTTCAAGAGGATTCGTACGATATCTTTATGCGTAATTTCTTCAAGTGCAAGTGCCCGGACAACCAAGGTCGCCGATTGACTTCCGGTGTTTCCCCCGGTATCCGCCAGCATGGGCATGAATGTTACCAAAATGGCAAATTGCAGCAGCAACCCTTCAAATCTTTGGACAATAGCACCGGATATAAATCCGAACAAAGCCAGAACTACAATCCATAAGACTCTGTTTTTGAAATGTTTTATGACGGGTGTCTTCATATAGACAGCTGCTTCGTGGCGGCCGGAAATCGCCATAAACTTTTCCATATCCTCTGTTTGTTCCTGGGTGATAATATCGAGGGCATCATCGTGCGTGATAATGCCCACAAGCGCTTCATTGCCGTTAATAATCGGCAGGGCAATAAGATCATATTTCTGAATTTTACGGGCTGCATCCTCCTGATCATCCCCAACACGAGCGTAAATCACTTCCCGGTGCATGATGTCTTCTATCCGGGACTCCCGCCGGGCAATAATCAGATCTTTAAGTGACAGAAAACCGATCAATTTGCGGTGCCGATCCACCACGTAAGCATAATAGATGGTTTCCCTGTCCGGAGCGATTTCCCGAAGCCGATCGATGGCTTGCGATGCCGTCAATTCGGGCGATAGGGTCGCATAATCCGAGGTCATTACTGCGCCGGCGGTGCCTTCTTTGAAGGCGGACAAACGGCGGATGTCTTCTCGCTCGGCCTGGGCCATGGCCGGCAGAACTTCTTCACGCCGGTTTTCGGGCAGAAGCTTGAACACATCCGCGCGATCATCCGGAGGCATGTCGGCAAGCAACCGGGCGATGTCTCCCCGGCCAAGAGTTCCGATGATGTCCACTTGAAGCCCATCATTCAGATGACTGAAGATATCCGCCCGGATCGGAAAACCGGCATGTCGGAGCACATCCCATGCTTCATCGGTGGATAATGAGGAAATCATCTCAGCAACCACTACGGGGTGGCTTATTTCGCAGAAATTTTTAAGGGATTTGGCGTTTCCGGACGTAATCAACTCACGAAGTTCGGAAACAACCAGCGGATTTTTCATGGCTCACCTCTGTTTCAACCGCGTTTAGAGACCATCGCGGCCAGAGGCGAACCGGTGGGCTATGCGCTGCTGGCGAGCCGGCCGATCACATCAAGAGCCGCAAGGACCAACCACCGCGATCCAGGATCATCAAGGTCTTTTTGTGCTGTCTCTTGTGTCTTTTTACGACAACTATGGCTGTCGTCCGAGCCGTTCATAGTCATTACTCCTTTTCTTTCACAGGTTTTTTGAAACCAGTCACACTTCTTTATAAAAAAATATTTTCGTTGTCAACGTTGAACTTGCATCCAGGTGCAGAGCACCCGGTTTGTTTGGCAAGAATCTTGCTTGACCATATTGATGTGTTTTGATACACAATTAGCGGTTGCATGTTGATAGGAATTCGTTTAAAAGATTCGTTTGCCTCAAGCAAATTGATTTTTAGATAAAGGTAACAAGTTAGTGTCCATCCATAAATGAGGATTTTTGTTCGAAATCAAGGCATGCGAAAAAAATAACCGCAGGCATATAGTTGATATTCCGAGGATTATTTCTTGAGCATAACGCTGAGATCGGGCAAAAAGACCATTTATGGATGGACACAAGTTAGTCTTTTGAAATAAACCGACCCTAAAAGGCTAATCTGTTACAGAATAGGTAACTTTTTTTAAAGGAGTGTGTCGTGAAGTCAAAAT
>JBAUWG010000163.1:0-17444 GCA_049583675.1 Desulfobacterales bacterium
GCCGGCGCCATTGAAAAAGAAACCGCATCAGAGCTGGTGGGGATGATCGGTCATATTGCAATTTCTTATCGTCGGCAAAAGGACCCGGAAAAAAGAAAGATCCGTATTCCAAAACGGTAAATGGCACAATGTCTCCGGACTCGAACAAAAGTGCGACGGGAAGGGAAAAAAGAAATAGTATGGCTTCAAACATACTGATAAGTACTCATTTTATAAACAAATCCTATGGAGAACACCCCCTGTTTAGCGATATTTCTCTACAGGTTTTCGACAAGGATCGCCTGGGCTTGATCGGCCCCAATGGTGCCGGGAAATCCACACTCCTGAAAATCCTCGCTGATATTGAGTCTGTTGATTCCGGTGAAATTTCCCGAAAAAGAGAAACGCACATGATTTACCTACCGCAAGAGGATGTTCTCGATTCGGAAAAAACCATAGAGAAAATTTTGTTCCACACCATGCCCAAAGGGCTTGAGGAATGGCAAGTGATTAAGCGGCGCCAGGAAATCATGCGCCTCATTCAATTGGATAACACGAATCAAACGGTAAAAGCCCTTTCCGGCGGGTGGCGTAAAAGGCTGGCTATTGGTCAGGCCCTGATTCAAAAGCCGGATTTGCTTCTCATGGATGAACCTACCAATCATCTGGATCTGGAAGGAATTTTATGGTTGGAGAAACTGTTAAAAAATGCTCCCTTCGCGTTTGTCCTGGTGAGCCACGATCGCTTTTTTCTGGAAAACACGACAACCCGGATGGTTGAACTGAACCGGCGATACCCGGAAGGATTTTTCAAAGTGGAGGGCAACTACAGCGCATTTGTTGAAAAGCGGGAGAAGTATGTCCATGAACAGACAAAACTTGAAACCGTCCTTTCCAACAAAGTCCGCCGTGAGATAGAATGGCTCCGCCGCGGTCCCAAAGCGAGAACATCAAAGGCACGATACCGAATCGACAACGCTTATCAGTTGCAGGAAGATCTTGAGATGGTAAAAGGTCGCAACGCCCATAACAGAAGCGTTGACATCGCTTTTGATACGACCCGCCGGAAAACGAAAAAGCTCTTGGACGCTAAAAAACTGGGGAAAACCCTGGGTGGAAAGCTTCTTTTTGACAATCTCAGCTTGACACTCACACCCGGCATGGGCATGGGGGTCATGGGACGAAACGGAACGGGAAAAAGTACGCTCATCCATATTCTTAATGGCAAGCTGGCTCCCGATGCCGGTTCTGTAGAATTGGCGGAGGGTTTACAAATCGTGACGTTCGATCAAGACAGAGAGCTGTCGGACGGGAGCAGGACCTTGCGTCAAGCCCTGTCTCCGGAAGGAGACACGGTCATATATCAAGGGCGGCCTTTCCATGTGACCGCTTGGGCCAAGCGATTCCTCTTTCAAGCAGAGCAGTTGGGCATGCCGGTTTCCCGGCTCTCCGGTGGGGAAAAAGCCCGCGTTCTGATCGCGAACCTGATGTTGCAACCGGCGGACATCCTCCTATTGGACGAGCCCACCAACGATTTGGACATCCCCACGCTTGAGGTGCTCGAAGGAAGTCTGGAGGAATTCCCCGGCGCCATCGTCCTCATTACGCATGATCGATTCCTCATGGATCGCCTTTGTGATCTTCTGCTTTGCCTTGATGGGGATGGCGGTGCGGAATATTTTGCGGATTATGACCAATGGCTTCAATACAGAAAGGACAGACTGCCCGCCACACCTCAATCCAATGAAACCTCACGAAGCCTTTCGAATAAGAAACCCCATAAGCTGGCCTACGAAGCGCGTAAGGAGCTAAACCGGATTGAAAGACAGATAGAAAAGGCAGAAGGTAATGCGGATAACCTGCAAAGACGGCTTCATGACCCTGAAATCATGTGTGATGCCGATCGATTGGCGGAAATATATACCCAACATCAAGAAGCCCAAAAGAAAATCGAGCAGCTGTATCAACGTTGGGAGAAATTAGAGTCCTCCGGGATCGGATCGATATAACATGCTTAAACACACATAAAATTTAATTTTTAATGCCCATTATCCGACGGGCTGATGATGAGACGGCGGCAGATCGTATCATATTCGAGCGTACAGGAACACGCGCTGACCTATTCCGGAAATAAGGGAAGCGCAAGCCCAACCGGTTATTAAAGAGGGATCGAAAAATCTCGATAAAATCCATTATGCTTAAAAATCTACTTGGTCCGGAAATAGAAGAACTCATCAAGGGAAAAAACTACAATAGCCTGAAGGAAGCCATATCGGTTTGGGAACCCCCGGAGGTCACCGACTTGTTGCTGAGTCTTCCCGAGGAAGATCAACCCATTTTGTTTCGACTTCTGAGGCGACAAAAAGCCGCGGATGTTTTTGCAATGCTCCATGCAGAGCAACAAGAACAACTTCTCAAGAACCTGACGAATGATCATATTCGTACGCTTCTGGATGAACTGGATCCCGATGATCGTACAAAGCTTTTTGAAGAGCTGCCCGCTCAGATCACCCAGCAGCTTATGACGCTGCTTTCTCCGCCGGATCTAAGAGAAGCCCGGAAACTTTTGGGCTATCCGGAAGACAGTATCGGCCGCTTGATGACGCCTGATTTTGTGGCCATTCGGCCGGAATGGAAAGTAAGCCGTGCGTTGGATCATATCAGAGAAAACGGACGGGACGCGGAAACGATTAATGTGATCTACGTGGTCGACAACAATGGTAAGATCATCGACGACCTGCGGCTTCGTACCTTGATTCTTGCTCCTCCCGACAAAACCGTCGATTCGGTAATGGACCATCATTATGTTGCGCTTTCCGCCAATGACGATCAAGAAGTTGCCGCAAGGACCATGCAGGACTACGATCGGGTGGCCTTACCCGTGACCGATTCCGAAGGGGTCTTGCTGGGAATCGTAACTGTCGATGATATCCTTGACGTCATTGAAGAAGAAGCCACCGAAGATATGCATAAGATCGGCGGTTTGGAGGCTATCGACACGCCATACCTGACGACCCCCTTCTCGGTGCTGGTCAAAAAGCGTGCCCGCTGGCTGGTGGTACTGTTCCTCGGCGAGATGCTCACTGCAGCCGCAATGGGATATTTTGAAAAGGAAATTGCCCGCGCTGTTGTTCTGGCTTTATTTGTACCGCTCATCATTTCCAGCGGCGGTAACAGCGGTTCCCAGGCAGCGACGTTGATTATCCGCGCGATGGCCGTCGGTGAAATTGCCCTGCGAGATTGGTGGCGGGTGATGCGCCGCGAGATATTTTCGGGTTTATCCCTCGGTGCGATTTTGGGAACCATCGGCTTTTTTCGCATCGCAATATGGCAAAAACTATTCGATCTTTATGGTGTGCACTGGATTCTGGTAGCCGCGACGGTAGCCATAGCGCTTGTAGGTGTGGTCATGTGGGGGACGTTATCGGGCTCCATGCTGCCCTTTATCCTTAGAAGGTTGGGAGCGGACCCTGCCGCTTCCTCGGCGCCGTTTGTGGCAACACTCGTGGATGTAACAGGACTGTTGATTTATTTTACTGTTGCAGGATTAATCTTACGCGGCACCTTGTTGTGAAATTAGAAAAAATAGTGCGAGGACTTGAAAGGCGGCTTTTGAAAAGGCTGAGTTTGAATTGAAATTTTCTCTTCTCATATTTTTGCTTTTAATACCGGCCCATGCAACGTGCATGGAAAAGGCCGACTTTGTTCTGGTGATCAAATCAGAATCAATACTTTATCTTAAACGCGGCGGTAAAATACTGAAAGAATTCCATGTCGTTTTCGGCAGACACCCAAAAGGCCGAAAACTTAAAGAAGGCGATGAACGAACCCCCGAAGGACGATATATGCTCGATTATAAGAAAGAAGACAGCGCTTTTCATAAATCAATTCATATTTCCTATCCAAACATAAAGGATCAGCGACAGGCCAAAGAATTGGGTGTTAATCCCGGCGGCCAGATCATGATCCACGGGCAAAAAAACGGCGCTGTTTGGCCGGCTTCCATAACTCGGCTCTTCAATTGGACCGACGGCTGTATAGCCCTGTCAAACGGAGACATGGATGAAGTATGGGATGCCGTTGATGCCGGCACTCCTATTCTAATAGAGCCTTAAGTCACCGTTCGCATCATATAAATTGATCAAATCGTTAAACACAAGATCGTCCACCATAACATTTGAGTTTATGGGTTAAAATATTCATCGATGAATACTTCGGACGACAGGATTCTTATCAAGGGATAGAGGGGACTGGTTTCGTAAATCTGGACGGTTCCGGTATGGTATTCTGGTTTATGTGCGGCGCAACAATCTTTTAACAGAACAGCTTTAAAATCCAGTGAAACGGCATCCAATACTGTTGTTAAAACGCAAATATGGGTCGCAATTCCAGCCACCGCAACGGTGTCGCAGTCCAAGGTTCTTAAAGTTTGATCCAGATCGGTTTTGAAAAATGAACTGAACCGGCGTTTGGGTAAAACGATATCGCTTGTTTTCCTTTCCAATTCATCGATCACGGTTGAGCCTTCTGTTCCCCTGAGAGAATGCGGTTTCATTTTTCCTTTAAAAATAAAATCGCTTGGCAAAAACGAATCGCAAGAAAATATTACGGGAAATCCCTTGTCTCTGAACATGGAAGAAAGACGGTTAAGGGTTGGAACGAACTTCAGGGCCTCTCTTGTGATAAAGGCATCCGGATGTTTGTTAAAGGTATCCTTAAGCATATCTACGACAATCAAAGCTGGTTTCATGGCAATCCATCCTTTAGACGTTTATTTTTATCATTGCACACCATTCTTTTTCCTATTTATCATAAAGTGTCGGGAAGAAAAATCAAGGTCCCTTTCGGTAGTCCTTTAAAGTCGTTTATTTGATCACCGGTCAGCAATTTTTTAGGTGGCAGGTAATATATTGTTTTCCGATCTTTGTATTTAAAGCCTGCGGTTTGATAGGCGGATCGACCTTTATCAAGCTTGTAAGGCCCTCGGTAACCGACAATGAGCATTGTTTTGGCAGGCAGGTCATCCCAGTCGGATATCATTGAGCCATCCTTGATTCGGCCCGAAGGCAGAAAATAGACCGTGGTTTTCAGATTATACGCCTGACCCGCGAAAGACCATGCTGTGAGGCTGTCCGATATGGTTTTTATGGGATCATCTCTTTTTATCAAAGAAATACTGCCCTCCTGATCCAGCAGCACAACGGTTTTTGCGGGTATCCGGTTCCAGCCTATTTTATCTGAAATTTGATCACCGGTGTAAATAGGACCGTCTGGAAATTTGTAGACCGTTTCCTGGCTGTCGTAATCTTCTCCGGCGATGGACCAGGCAGTGTTGCTCTGTGTAATAAGGTTGGCGTCATCTGTTTTTGCATAGTATTCCCGCCGACCGTAAAATATTTTGGATAGCTGAGGATCAGCCATGAGTCGGCCGGCTCTCACATCAGGATCATAACTCCAGGTCGGCTCCAGCCCGGCCTTCTCGCGGATAAAATTTCTTGCACAACGCTTGCGTCCGCGTTGATTTTTTCTAAACCAACGGTTCGGCTTACCATAAGCGACCTGGCTGTGGGTCAACACCGCCCGATCATCCAAGCCGTATATCCGTTGCAAAATGTCAATCAACATGCCCACGGAACGATACTGGCTGTGGGTGAGGGGTGCGTAATGATACCCGACCAATTCAATCCCAATGGAGATTTGGCTGATATCCGTCTCCCCGTTCCACATGCTGAGACCCGCATGGTCGGCCACATATTTCTTATCCAGGATCCGATACGTTCGCCCGTTTCTGGCAATCACATAATGGGCGTGCCCGCCAGGGGTTCTCCGACCGTCCCGCAACCGTTTTCCTTCGGAAACAACCCTCAGCGTCATTTTAAGTCCGAGTTCCGACGTGTGTACAATAACATATTTCGTCTGTTTACGCCTTATTTTTTCATAACCCGGATTCAGCCGTGAACGGTAATCTATGATGGAATGTTGAAAGCTTCTGCGCCCTTTCAGCGTGTATGCAAAAGAAGCATGTGAAAAATTAAAAATAAAAGCAAAAAATAAAAAACTCACCCATATCAATCGCTTATTGTAAAAATTTGAAAAATCACTCATAAATTTCATCGCTTCAATATACTTGCATTAATAAAATATTTATGAAAAATATAGTTATCTTATTTTTTACGCGCACATTACTGCAGAATTCCGGTAAATTCGTCTTCAAATGTCGAAAAAGCATCCTAGCCAAGATGAGCCAGGATGTCAACCGAGCCTTTTTCAAAAAGAGGAAATATCATGGGTGACCAGCTGAACAAAATCATATGCTCCATGATCCAGGTCAGCAAGTATTACGATAAAAAACCGGTTCTTAAGGACATCTCTCTGTCCTATTTTTACGGCGCCAAAATCGGCGTTTTGGGCCTCAACGGCTCGGGTAAAAGCTCACTTTTACGCATCATGGCGGGCGAGGACACGGAATTTAACGGGCAGTTGATTCAGTCTCCGGGGCACACCGTAGGATACCTGGAGCAGGAGCCCGTCCTTGATGATACTAAAACCGTCAAGGGAACCGTTGAGGAGGCGGTACACGCAACCGTTGAACTCATGAATGAATTCAATCGCATTAACGAAGCGTTCGCGGAACCAATGTCCGATGAAGCGATGGCGCGCCTGATCGAGAAACAGGGAGAGGTACAGGAAAAACTGGATGCGCTGGATGCGTGGGATCTGGACGCTCGGTTGGAGATGGCCATGGATGCGCTCCGATGCCCGCCGGGTGATACGCCGATCAGCATACTGTCCGGCGGCGAAAAACGGCGGGTAGCCCTTTGCCGGCTGTTGCTTTGCAAACCGGACATTCTTCTTTTGGACGAGCCTACCAACCATTTGGATGCCGAAACCGTGGCATGGCTGGAGCATCATCTTTATCAGTACCCGGGAACCGTCATCGCAGTAACCCATGACCGGTATTTTCTCGATAATGTTGCCGGGTGGATTCTGGAACTTGATCGGGGTCACGGGATTCCCTGGAAAGGCAATTACTCCTCCTGGCTCGAACAAAAGCAGGAACGGCTCAGGAAAGAAGAAAAAGCTGAAAGCCATCGCCAAAAAACCCTTCAGCGGGAATTGGAATGGATTAGAATGTCTCCAAAGGCCCGTCAGACCAAATCCAAAGCCCGAATCAGCGCCTATGAAAAACTGCTGACCCGTGAAAGTGCATCAAAAGCAAGAGATCTTGAAATCTACATACCGCCTGGACCACGCCTGGGCAATCTGGTCGTTGAAGCTGAAAATGTATACAAAGGCTACGATGACCGGCTCCTGGTGGAGAACCTGTCATTCTTATTACCGCCGGGCGGCATTGTGGGGGTAGTGGGGCCCAACGGCGCCGGAAAAACCACCTTGTTCAAAATGATAACAAGCCAGGAAACACCGGATGCGGGGCGTATCCGCATCGGCGAAACCGTCCGAATGGCCTACGTTGATCAGAGCCGGGAAAGTCTTGATCCGGAAAAAACGATTTGGGATGTAATCTCAAATAAAGAAGAGATGATCGAACTCGGCAGCATATCAATGAAATCAAGGGCCTACGTGGCCCGGTTCAATTTTACCGGTGCCGACCAGCAAAAAAAGGTCGGTATGCTTTCCGGCGGCGAACGCAACCGCGTCCACCTGGCCTGTATGCTCAAGCAGGACGCCAACGTCATTCTGCTTGACGAACCCACCAACGACCTGGATGTGAACACCCTGCGGGCGCTGGAGGAAGCGCTGGAAAACTTCGCCGGATGCGCGGTCGTCATCAGTCACGATCGATGGTTCTTGGATCGCATCGCCACGCATATTCTTGCGTTTGAAGGAGACAGCCGGGCAATATGGTTCGAAGGGAATTACTCTGAATATGAAGCGGACCGCAAAAAGCGGCTGGGTGCCGAAGCTGATCACCCTCACAGGATCAAGTACCGCCATCTCACCCGGAATTGATGGGGTTTCACCCTGCCGCAATTATTTTTGTTGCAAAAAGCCAATCGGAAATTACGAGTAATAAGGACTTTTTTTTCAGGGGAAGAGACTATCAATGAAACCATTATTTGAAGCGTTGAACTTAAAAAAAGAAAATCCCGGAGGATTTTGCGGAGAATGGATCGCAAACGGCAACACCGTGGAAATCATTTCTCCTATAAATGGTGAAGTCATTGCCAACGTCAAACATATCACAGCAAATGATTATCATAAAATATCCAAAGCCGCATATCATGCTTTTCTGGGTTGGCGAGTGCTGCCTGCACCGAAACGTGGAGAAATCGTCAGGCAATTGGGGAATAAACTCAGAGAAAAAAAAGAAGTCTTAGGGGAGCTCGTCACGCTTGAAATGGGCAAATCAATTCAAGAAGGCTATGGTGAAGTTCAGGAAATGATCGATATTTGTGATTTTGCAGTAGGTATGAGCCGGCAGCTTTGCGGCGTCACCATGAACAGCGAAAGGAATCAGCATCGAATGTTCGAGCAGTGGCATCCCCTTGGCGTTGTCGGTGTCATAACTGCTTTTAACTTCCCTGTTGCCGTTTGGAGCTGGAATGCCGCTTTGGCGCTGATTTGCGGTGACTCGGTGATTTGGAAGCCGTCTTCAAAAACACCCCTTACAGCGATTGCCGTCATCAAAATTTTGGAAAAAGTATTAAAGAATAACCATATTGACCCGGCCTTATGCTCCCTTGCCATTGCTCCGGGAAGTGAACTGGGAGACAGTATTACCAAGGATAAAAATGTTGCGTTAATTTCATACACCGGTTCTGTAAGAAGAGGAAGAGAAGTCGGCAAGGCCGTTCAGGAACGATTCGGCAAACTGATATTGGAGTTGGGCGGAAACAATGCCGTTATTGTCAGCCATAAAGCAGATCTTGATATTGCTTTGAAAAGTGTTTATTTCGGAGCCATTGGCACCACCGGACAACGCTGTACATCAACACGGCGGGTCATTGTTCATGAAGCAATTTATGATGCCTTTTTAACGAAACTAAAATCACTGTATCAAAAAACAACCATCGGAGATCCCAGGGATCAAAAAAATATTATGGGCCCGCTTATTGATAAAAAAGCCGTAGATGAAATGATGACAGCCATCGAATCCATAAAGAAACAAGGGGGCAACGTTTTACATGGTGGTGAAAAAATATCTCTGCCCGGCGGCTGTTACGTAACGCCATGTCTGGTTGAGGCGAACCCAAATATGAAGATGTTGCAGGAAGAGACCTTCGCTCCGATATTATATATTTTAAAATATAACCATCTGGAGGAAGCCATAAAAATTCATAATGATGTCCCCCAAGGACTCAGCAGCGCCATCATTACAAATGATCTTCTTGAAAGTGAGTTATATCTCAGCTGTCGAGGCAGTGATTGCGGCATTTCCAATGTAAACATAGGGACGTCCGGGGCGGAGATCGGCGGCGCATTTGGCGGCGAAAAGGAAACCGGCGGTGGTAGAGAGAGCGGGTCTGATGCATGGAAAGCATACATGCGAAGACAAACCAATACCATAAACTATAGTAAAACCATTGAACTCGCTCAGGGTATAAAGTTTTTTGATAATTAATATGAGTGGATCTAAAAATGGAAAACTCGGATACTGGGAGGTAACGGCCATAGGAATCGGCGGTATGGTTGGCGGCGGAATCTTCGCCGTTCTCGGCCTGTCCGTCAACTTGACCCGGGGGGGCGCACCCGCCGCGTTCTTAATTGCCGGTATCGTTGCCCTCGTCACCTCCTATTCTTATGCACGACTCTCCGTTACTTTTCCGAGCCAGGGAGGAACGGTTGCGTTCCTGGATCGTGCGTTCGGCCCGGGTCTGTTGACAGGAAGCTTCAATATTTTGCTCTGGATCAGCTACATCGTCATGCTGTCGCTGTATGCCTATGCTTTCGGAAGCTACGGCGCATCCTTGTTTCCGGCGGCCACGCAACCGGTATGGAAACACATTTTAATTACAATCAGTATCGTTGCCATTTCCGGCCTGAACCTGTTGAACGCAAAATTTATCGGCGAAGCCGAAGACTGGATCGTGCTCATCAAGTTGGCGATTCTGATTCTTTTTATCGCAATCGGCATCTGGGGCATTGACAAGACCCGGCTGGCGCCGTCGGCATGGTCATCGCCTTTGAGTCTGATTGCGGGCGGAATGATCATCTTTCTGGCCTATGAAGGATTCGAGTTGATTGCCAACACCGCTCAGGATGTTCGGGACGCGAAAAGGATATTGCCCCGGGCATATTATTCAAGCGTCGGTTTCGTGATCGTTCTTTATGTCCTTGTGGCCGTCGTCACCGTTGGGAGCCTGCCGTTTGCCAAGATTATCGATGCCCAAGACTACGCGCTGGCCGAAGCCGCCCGACCGTCTCTCGGCCAAACAGGATTTCTATTGATAGCCATCGCCGCCATGCTTTCAACGGCTTCAGCGATCAATGCCACCGTTTACGGTGCGGCCCGGCTGAGTTATGTCATTGCAAAAGATGGGGAGCTTCCAAGCGCATTGGAACGAAAGGTTTGGGGGGAGCCGATAGAGGGGCTGCTTATTACATCCGGAGCCACGCTGCTCATCGCCAATCTGGCCGACCTTTCCAGCATGTCGACCATGGGCAGTGCCGGGTTCCTGTTGATATTTGCGGCCGTCAACGGCGCTAACATGAAACTCGCTAAAGACACGCAGAGCAAACGCTGGCTTTCGCTAATTGGAATCGGGCTTTGTCTCGGCGCACTATCGTGCCTTCTCTGGCAGACGGCAATGAATTCACCACGGCAGCTCTGGGTTCTATTTGTCATGGCAGGGGCCGCATTTTTTATCGAGGTCATCTTTCGGGTGGCAACGCGGCGAACCATACATCTGTCCAACGGTCAAGATAATAAGTGATGAATACATCCACCTTGTTCTGGGGAATTATATTCGGATCCATCGGTTTGGCATTCTTTGTTTACGGCAAAAAGCAAAAGGCGGTTATCCCGCTTTTTAGCGGCATCGGCTTGATGGTCGTCCCCTATTTTATTTCAAATATCTATTTCCTGGTCCTATCGGGAATTGTTTTGACGGCGTTGCCGTTTATTCTTAAATTATAATTTTTTTCAACAACCTGCCAGAAGTGGTTTCAAAACCTTCAATCGGGCTCAAGGTCAAGGCGGACTGAAACGGCCAACCGCAGGAATATCGGAATTCGAGGATTGGACGTTTCAGTCCAACACAGAGATTGAGCCCGAGAGGGGGTTTTGAAACCACTTCTAATAATGCCAGTGCTTGTGGGTATGGGCGACATCGGCATGAATATGACGATGCTGGTGGATGAGATTCGCCTGTATCAGGATGTCTTCCCGGTTTAATATGTCGCGGGTTGCGCCCTTCACCAGTATCTTATGATCCTGTCCCAGCACATAACAGATGTTCGTTGCAACATGCGGAATTTCCAGATCGTGGGTGGCAATCACCGTTGTTTTGCCTTTTTCAGACAACTCCAGGATAAAATCAATCACCCACCCCTGTGTCCGTGGATCGAGACTTGCGGTGGGTTCATCCATGAGCCACACTTCAGGGTCGAGGGTGAGTACCGATGCAATGGAAACCTTTTTCTTCTCCCCCTCACTCAAATGATAGGGAGCCCTGTCTTTGAGATGGTATAACCCCAGTTTAGTCAGGGCGTCGGAGACCACTTCCGACACCTTCTCTTTGGGAATCCCCAACTGAAGCGGAGCAAAGGCCACCTCATCCCATACGGTGGGGAGGAAGAGCTGAACATCCGGATCTTGAAAAACAAGCCCCACTTTCCTGTGGAAATCCCTGGTATTGTTTTTGTCACGCAGGGCTGCTTCGTTGATGACCAAACCAAATGCCTGAAATTCCCCCTTGCTGGGTACGTAAAGGCCATCCAAGAGCTTGAGAAGCGTCGACTTTCCCGATCCATTGGCGCCGAGGATTGCAATCGTCTCTCCCTTATGGATTTTCAGATCGATCGATTCGATGGCATGGACGTTGTCCATGTAATCATAGGTCACATTCTTCAGTTCAAATACACAGCTATTTTCCATCCTTCACCTTAAAACGATCCCAAAAATTACGATGGCAAGAGTAATGGCAATCCACCACCTGTCGATAGGATTGAGAGTAAAATCATCCATGAGCGTCGGGTTCCCGGTCCATCCCCGCGAGGTCATCGCCATATGGACATCATTGCTGAGCCGATAGGACTTGCCGACAAGTACGCCCAGCCGTGAGGCAATCCAGCCATGGTCCTCTTTCATCTTCAAATCCGATATTTCCCGGCTTTTTTTGGCCAGAAACATCCCTTCGACGGTTCTCAAAAACAGATGAATATACCGGTAGGTCATGGCCAGGATCATGATAACGACTTCAGGTGTCTTTAATACATAGAGGGCCTTTAAAAGGCGGATCCATTGCGTGGTCACAACCAGCAGGACGGCCATGGATACCGACGCCGCGACCCGCATCACCAGTATTGCAACCCCTGATACGCCCTGAGCTGTTATGGTAATGTGTTGAGGAATATGAAACGGGCCAAAAGTATGCGGCGACAGAAAAGAGATGACCGTAAAAAGGGGTCTGCCCGGCGTCACGATGTTGAATACCGCCGGCAGCGCAACAATGCCGGTAAAGAGCGGTATAAACACCCATACCCGTTTGATGAAAAAGCCTAAAGAGACACGGGAAAAGGCAGCCAGAATTAGGGTTCCCACATAAAATGCCAGCAGGACTTCCAGACGATTGGTGAGCCCGATGACGATCAAAAGCGCAAGGGTCGTCAGTAGTTTGACCCGGGGATCGATACCTTGCAGAAATCCTTTCTTTTCGGCATACTGATTTGCAAAAATCGAATATTCAATTGCTCTTGCGGTTTCTGCGAGTGTTTTTGCAACAAAATCATTTCTCATTCTCAATCGCCTTATCGGGTTCCTTCCAATATAATTTTTTGAATGGGTTTTCCGGCTTCATGGCCTTTGCGGTTCCCGTTTCTTGACTTTACAGCCTTACAGCCTTCCAAAAGGCTGCGCCGGGAAGGGTCACTTTTCATCCGAGCGGTCATTATTATTTCTGCGAGCCAGAATTTTTCCGACACCCCATGTAATCATCAGGACCAAGGCCATGCCGCCGAATGCCGATAAGATATAGCCGATATAGTCTCCGGCCCCGGCAACGGCATAGTCGTGGAACGGCGCGTGCCAGATTTCCGAAAACCGTTCAAGACCCTCGGGAATATAGCCGATCATTTGTTTAAAGGCCTCCTTTCCCCATTCCCCCCACGCGGTTCCGGATGCGAACAGGCCAAGAGGGACCAAAAGACCTAAAACAAACAGACCGATTAAAAGTTTGGCCAATCTTTTCATAGGTGGGCCTCCTTTGCAATACCGGTCAAGACTTCGGGCATCGACTTTTTCAAAAACACCAGGACGCCGGCGGTAACGATGGCTTCGGCCAGGCCGGCGACCGTCAGGTGGGCAAACATCATCGCTGGAATCGCCTGGGACAGACTGTAGGGACAATAGAGGGGCGTGCCGTTGGCGGTATGAAACAGCAAAGGTTGCAGGCCTAATTCAACGGCCGCCAACAATGCTGCGGCATTGATGCCCGCATAGCCGCCGATGGCCGCCCCCACCCAGTGCCGGGAGGACGCCATCGGCGCTGAACGCACAATCAGCTTATATGTCCAGTATCCGATAAGGGGAATGACCACCGCCATATTGAAAGCATTGGCTCCAAAGGCCAGAATCCCGCCGTCCCCGAAGAACAGCGCCTGTATGAAAAGGGCCGAGGATACCCCGATGATTGCGGCCCACGGCCCGAGTATGATCGCCATCAGGGCAGCGCCTGTTGCATGCGCCGTGGTCCCTCCGGGAACCGGCGCGTTGAACATCATGATCACAAAGGAAAATGCTGAAAAAATGCTTAAAAGCGGAACGGTTTTGGAGGTCAGCGTTGTTTTGAGCTTACGCGCCGCCGTATACCAGAATGGGGCCACTGCGGCATACATGACCGCGCAGGTTTGCGGGCTCAAATATCCGTCTGGGATATGCATGTCTAAAGTCTCCTATATTGAGTGTATTCGCCGCTTAAAATCATCATCTTGTCCATGCCGTCCTTTTGGTATTGGATGGATATACGCACTAGAAAAGATATCCGATCTCTGCCGCAAGCCAGATCCTGCTGTGTTTGATGTCCCCATTTTTATCGGCAAATTCATGGCCGGCATGTACATAGGCCGATTCCACCCGAATATATGCTTTTTCACGAAAGGTGTACGTCGGGCTGATCGTTGCAGCGTATATATGTTTTGCATTCGCATTGTCGATGTAAATCCGGCTTTCCCCCTGATCGATATATTCCAGCCGCAGCGGGATCAGAAAATGACCGAACCGCGGGGCGATATATAACGCGCCGCCGATGGATGATCTGTTTTTGTAAAGGTAGCTCGTGCCGGCGTCCCGGTTCCAGTAATCGATGTTGAGGGCCAGATAGACATTCTTGACGGTCCGCTCGATAACCACTCCCGTCAAATTTCTCTCGGCTTCGACATGATAATGATAGATGCTGAATTTATTGTTGAGCACCGACCCCCTCACTCCGATTTCCCAGCTGTCGCCCGGGCTTGACCCATTGTCATTGTACTCTTCCGGATCGAGCCTTTTCTTGTAATATCCGCCCCTCAAGCGAAAACCGTGTATGTCGTAGTCGAGTCTTACCCCGTAAGCATTATACGGCTGCTGTGAAGCGATGGCGCCAAGGAGCACATTGATATTGTTGAAGGTGTAAGTGCTCTCAAAACCCGCATTCGGTTGGAGCAGGCCCATATCCAGGCTCCCGCCGGGTATCGGCTTTAAGATAAGGGATGCGTACTCGATGTCAAAGTGGGTGTTGTTTTCGGGAGTGGAAAGAAGAGACGGCGTCGATGTTTCGCCGAACGCCCCGACAACCCCGACCGGCAGATCCGAATCCTTTGAAGACAGTTGAACCAGAAAGTTTGACAGGAGAAATTCATTGTCGGACAGGTTCTTGCCGGGATTGGATGCATAGAAGAAACCGGCGCTGATCCCACCTCCGAGTTGAAGCCCTGAAACTGTCGATTGAAGCAATTGGTCGACCGGAGTTTCATGAGGTCGGCTTTTTTGTTCAAGGGTCGTGACCCTTTTATTTAAATCCATCACATCATGCATCAAATCCGGGCCTTCAGCCGCCTGAGAATGTTCTGTCCATGCAAATGCGACGCCCAAGGCAGCGCATAAAACAAGCGCAACAGCAATTTTTTTCATGGTCGGATTTCCTTCCCATTTTACGCTCCGTCAAAATGTCCGACGTCCACTGAATTTTAAAATAAAAAAGCCATGAAGACCCCAGAGATGCCCCAGAAGCCTTCATGGCTTGAATTATAATTCCAGTTTTTAGCGGCAAATGCAGGAGAACCTCATCTCTCCCTTTCATCCAGCCGGATGCATGTCCAAAACAGACAACTTCATGTTATCAATAGCCTTATTTTATGCATATTAACATTTTTGTCAATGCTTATTTTAGACGCCGATTGCATCATACACAACGCTTTTCCCCTTACACTCTTTTTCCTCCGATTTTCCCGAAATGGATACGCAAAAGTCTTGACGCGAAGCCATCTCAAAATTCAGGTGGCTCTGCGAATCAAATAAAAATTGAAAGCTTGAATAAAATATAATAATTTGCAAATATGAATGTTAATATCTTCCATAACCGTTCCGGCAGACAAAAAAATGCGCGATAATTCATAAAATAAAATCCAAACCAAAAACGTTTTAAAAGTCGTATATGGGAGGTGCCCATGGTTGAAATCATGCACAGCAGTATACTGGAGCTCTTTGAATTGCGAGAAGATGCCCTTCTGGGCGGAGGGAAAAAGCGGATTGAGATTCAGCACAACAATGGGAAACTTACCGCCAGAGAACGCATCGATCTGTTGCTTGATGAAGGCTCGTTCGAAGAAATCGATATTCTTAAGGTCGGCCGCAGTGACGCCTGTGATGGAGATGTGTACCCGGGCGACGGGGTCATTACCGGCCATGGAACGATCAACGGCAGGGAAGTTTTTGTTTTCAGCCAGGATTTCACGGTCATCGGTGGTTCCCTGGGAGAGGGACACTCCCAGAAAATATGCAAAGTCATGGATCTGGCGGCCCGGGTTGGGTCGCCGATTATCGGCCTCAATGACTCCGGAGGCGCCCGCATTCAGGAGGGTGTCGATGCCCTGGCCGCATATGGAGAAATCTTCCATCGGAATGTTAACGCCAGCGGCGTGATCCCGCAAATTTCCTGCATTATGGGACCCTGCGCGGGCGGAGCCGTGTACAGTCCCTCTATCACCGATTTCGTCTTCATGGTCCAGCAAACCTCGTATATGTTCGTGACCGGCCCCAATGTGGTCAAAACGGTCATCCATAAGGATATCAGTTTTGAAGACCTGGGGGGTGCACAAATGCATGCCCAAAAGAGCGGGGTGGCCCAGTTTGTCTATCCCAATGATATCCTCTGCTTGCGCGCAGTACGGGAGTTGATTAACTATCTTCCCTCAAACAACCGCCAGAAGGCGCCGATCCTGGATCTCAATGATCCGCCCGAGCGTATTGATCCGACCCTTGACTATCTTGTTCCGTCAAAGCCGAACCAGAGCTATGATATGAACGTGCTGATCTACAGCATCCTGGACGGTGCCGAGTTCCTTGAGGTGCAACCCCATTTCGCCGGAAATATCATCTGCGGATTCGGACGCATGGGGGGGCAGACCATCGGTCTCGTGGCCAACCAGCCGGCGGTCCTGGCCGGAGTCCTGGACAACAATGCATCCGTTAAGGCAGCGCGTTTTGTCCGCTTTTGCGATGCCTTCAATATCCCGCTCATCTGCCTGGTGGACGTTCCTGGATTTATGCCCGGCCCGGAACAGGAGCATAGCGGCATTATCCGCCATGGCGCCAAACTCCTCTACGCTTTTATAGAAGCGACGGTGCCCCGCATCACGGTAATCATTCGCAAAGCCTATGGCGGCGCCTATGTGGTGATGAATTCCAAGCATATCCATTGTGACATTAATTATGCCTGGCCGACGGCAGAAATCGCGGTAATGGGTGCAAGGGGCGCCAGCGAGGTCATTTACCGGAAGGAAATCAAGGCGGCCGCGGACCCGGATGCGCTGCTCAATGAAAAAATGGAAAATTACCGTAAGCGCTTCATGAATCCTTTTTTAGCCGCCAAACGGGGGTACATTGACGACGTGATCTTTCCCCGTAATACCCGGCATCGCCTCATCCGGACCCTCCAGTTTCTGGAGAGTAAAAAGAGCAGCCGGTCTGATCGTAAACACGGTAATATTCCCCTGTGAGGTTGAACATGTTTGAAAAAATTCTAATTGCCAATCGCGGTGAAATTGCCGTACGCATATTTGGTACCTGCCAACGGCTGGGTATC
>JBAUWG010000164.1:0-5402 GCA_049583675.1 Desulfobacterales bacterium
ATCATATATACATCCACGAGGACCCTGATCTGATAGAAATTTTATCGACGCTGGATATCCATGAAGAAATTCCACCGGATCTTTATGTTGTCATTGAGGAACTTCTGGCCTTTGTATATTCCCTAAACAAAACACGGTAAGACTGGCGCGCAGAGCGCTTGGCGCATAGGGCATGGCGCATAGAAGTAAAGAAGGTGAGAAGGCCGGAGCTTCAGTGGTTTAGAGGTTCTCAGAACGACCAACCTTCTGATCTTCTCATCTTCTGATCTTCTTTCTTTTGACCCTGCCTCCATCCACGAAGGAACGAAGTTCCCGGTCCTCATACCTCTTACGGCCGCAGGCCCAGCCGCTGGTCTCTCTTTCCTATTATCTAAATGCCAAGTGGCGGCAAATACTTCCAACCGGCATTTTTTTCCGCTGCCTCCCTCAGAAGAAAATCCTGTACGAATAACATATAAACTATAATAACAATGAGTTAACTCTTAATGCTATTCGTATAAAATATTGGCACCAATATTGCTATTAAAAGTGGAAACGACATTAAGGAGAAGAAGATGATATCCGGTATTTATAATTTAATGGACGGGTCCTTGACTCAGGATTTAAGATTCGAAACCATTGCAAACAATATGGCAAACAGCAATACCAATGGATTTAAAAGAGATATCATCTCCTTTAATCAGACACTCGAGATGCAAAGCAATTCTAAAACAGACTTTGCTCAAGGACCTGTGAGGTATACGGGAAATGAGCTTGACATTGCATTGGGGGCACAGGGTTTTCTCAAGATCCAAACGCCGACCGGTATACGATATAGCAGAGATGGGGCCTTGTCCATCAATGCAGAGGGTTTTTTAGTGACGGGAAGCGGAGATCAGGTTTTAGGGGAAAACGGACCGATATCCGTTGAGGGCGGCACGGTATCCATCGGGCAGGACGGCCAAGTATCTGTGGACAATGAACCGGCGGACAAGTTGTTGATCGTCGGTTTTGACAAACCCGAACTTTTGAAAAAAGAGGGTGCATCATGCTATTCCTATCAGGGAGATAATAAGGAAATCTCCAAACAGACCGACGCTGTGGTGAAACAGCGATATTTAGAAGGCTCCAATGTGAATCCAACACAGGAAATGATCGAAATGATTGAAACTTTCAGGGCGTTTGAGTCGGTTGAAAAGGCCATCCAGTCCATCGACGGATCAACCGGCAAAATGATTAATGATTATGGCCAAGTTCCGCAATAAAGGAGATCATTATGTTAAGAGGATTGTGGTCTGCGGCATCAGGCATGGCCGCTCAGAAACTGAATATTGATGTTATTGCCAATAATTTGGCAAACGTGAACACTGCGGGCTTCAAAAAAAGCCGAACGGATTTCCAAGACCTCATGTATCAGACGGTCAGTGAGGCAGGGTCTGAAACATCCACCGGAGAACAGATTCCGGTCGGCATACAGGTCGGCATGGGCACGATGCCTGTGGATGTTCACAAGGTATTCATTCAGGGCGATTTCCAGGAAACCAAAAACGAGTTGGATATGGCCATTGAAGGAAAGGGCTTCTTTAAAGTGCTCAGCGGCACGGAAGAACGTTATTCCCGGGCCGGCAATTTTAAATTGGATTCAAATGGAAACATCGTTACCCCGAATGGGGATAAATTACAGCCTGAAATGACGGTTCCGACGGATACCAGTTCGATTAAGGTTAATTCCGACGGGACCGTTACGGCTTTCGATTCCCAAGGCACCGGGACAGCGCTCGGGACCATAGAGATGTACACTTTCGCCAATCCGGCGGGTCTTTACGGCTGCGGTCATAATCTATACCAGGCCACGGACGCCTCTGGAGAGGCCGTTTCCGGCACGGCGGGCACAGAAGGCGTGGGGACCATTGCCCAGGGATTTCTTGAAGTGTCCAATGTGGATGTCGTCCAGGAAATGGTAGACATGATTATGGCTCAAAGAGCCTATGAAATCAACAGTAAAGCCATCAAAACAGCGGATGACATGATGTCCATCGTCAATAATATTTCGAGGTAATTCAAAGATGGCCAAAAACATAAACATCCTATTTTGTCTAATATTCATTCTGGGATTTTTGGTGCCGACAGGGACTGCGGTCGCCGGCAAAAGCAAAGGCCCGGATATTGTCCGCCAGGGAGACCAAAAAATTCCGGAAAGTCAATTCAGAGAACTCTTTCATGCCTATTTTTGCCGAAATTTAAACATTAAAAAAGCGGATGTTGAAATATCCAGATTGAACATCAGCGGCAATGTCCCCGTGCCTTCCGGAAAAATCAGTTACCGGCTGTTTCAAAAGGGCCAAAGAAAGTTTGAAGGTTACGTGAGTGTCGTCGCCGTCATTAAAGTCGATAATGTGGTCAGAAATAAGGTCAAAATATCCGGTTGGGTCGATGTATTTAAATATGTCGTATGCGCTTCCCGTGACATTGAAAGAGGCGAAAAAATAAACGAAGACGATCTCTGCATGGTCAAGCGAAATTTGTCCCACCTATCCGCGAAAATACTGACCGGCAAGAACGAGATCATCGGGTTGATCGCCAAGCATAATATCAAGGCGGATACCAGTCTTAAAGAATGGATGGTCGAGAGAGCTCCCGTCGTAGAACGAGGAGATATCGTCACCATATTGGCGGAATCCGGGGATTTATTGGTCACCGTTCCCGGAAAAGTATTGATGAAAGGCTTTTCAGGGGAACTGGTAAAAGTTCAGAACCTGATGAGTAAAAAAGAGATTTTTGCCAAAGTGGTGAATCATTCAACGGTGTCGGTCACTTTTTAGGAAATAGGAGAGAACGATGTTCCAAGGCAGATATTTTATTTTTTGCATGGCGCTTGTACTGATGACCGGTTGTGCGAGTGTGCCGAAAAATGACGCGAACATGCCCGGAACGGCCATGGCCCGTCAACCGAGATTTGCAATGTATGAACCCCCGAAACCCGCCGAAGGGTCATTGTGGTCGGAGGGGTCGGAGGACAATCTGTTTACCGACATTAAGGCCAGAAAAATCGGGGATGTCATTACGGTGAGGATCGTGGAGGATCCGCAGGCCAAGCTGGATGCAAATACCAAAACAAGCCGAGCTTCGAGCATTGATGCGGCGAAACTTAAATTTTTAGGGTATATGAAAGCGCTGGCCCAAAAGAACCCCAATCTTGCCCAGGACCCGGGAACCGATGATTTGATTTCGGCTTCTTTGAGCACAAAATTTGACGGCAAAGGGTCAAGCGACAGGGACGGACATGTACAGGCATATATTTCCGCCGTCGTCGAAAAAGTCCTCTATAACGGCAACCTGTATATTCGCGGCCATAGGGAAATCAGGGTCAATAATGAAACACAGTATATCAGGTTGTCCGGAATCGTGAGACCTGAAGATATCAGTTCATCCAATGAAGTTGCTTCCACATATGTTGCGGATGCCAATATTACATATTCCGGAACAGGTCCCCTGGCGGACAAACAACAACCCGGATGGTTAGGGAGGATATTAGATCATGTATGGCCGTTTTAATAAACTAATGATCATCGTTTTGTTTTTTATTTTTATCGGACCCCTGACCGGTTATTCGGCCAGGTTGAAGGACATATCCACATTCAAGGGGATTCGGCAGAACCAGCTTTTGGGCTACGGCCTGGTTGTCGGTCTCAACGGCAGCGGGGATAAAAACAGCACCGGATTTACGACGCAGGCGCTGGCGAACCTGTTGGAGCATATCGGCGTTCACGTCAACCCGACCGATGTGAAAGTCAAGAATGTTGCGGCAGTTATGGTCAGTGCAAAACTGCCGGCTTTTGCCAGAATCGGCAAAAGGATCGATGTGACGCTGTCATCCATCGGGGATGCGAAAAGTTTGCAAGGCGGTACATTGTTGCTGACGCCGCTGAAAGGTGTGGACGGCAGGGTGTATGCGCTGGCGCAAGGCCCTATTTCCATCGGTGGTTATAGTGCCGGAGGTGCGGCCGGCGGGGGGGTTACGAAAAACCATCCGACCGTAGGAAGAATCAGCGGCGGTGCAAGCATTGAAAAAGAGATCCTCTTATCGATAACAAGCAAAAAAGAATTTACCATTATGCTCAACAATCCTGATTTTAATACCGCTGCCCGCGCCGCCAATGCCATCAATATGAAAATAGGGCAGAACCTGGCGAAACCCATAGATCCGGGTACGGTGAAATTGAATGTCCCGGAAAATTACGAGGGCGGCGTCGTTAATTTGATTGCCCGAATCGGGGACGTCGAGATAGAGCCGGATTCTATCGCCAAAGTCATTGTCGATGAAAAAACCGGAACCGTTGTGGTTGGAGAACATGTCAGGATCCAAAAAGTTGCCGTTGCACACGGAAATTTGAGCATTCATATAAAAGAGAAAAAAGAAGTTTCCCAACCCCTCCCATTTTCACCTTCCGGCGGCGGTGCTGCGCCGCAACAAATGAAAGGGGGCACCATCGTCGCTCCGGGCGGCAGTACAGTGGTGACGCCGCAGAGTGACGTGTCTGTGGCCGAAGAAGACAATCGTCTTCTTTTAATTCCAAAAGGCAGAACCATCGGTGAATTGGTGAACGCATTAAACGCCATCGGCGTTACGCCCAGAGATCTGATAACCATATTGCAGGCCATCAAAGCAGCGGGTGCGCTCGAGGGTGAGCTCGAAATTATATAAAGGAGAATTGGGAAAATGGTACACACGGTAACAACTGCAGCGACGGTAACCGATCAACAAAGCAGCGGTTCCCAACTCAAACTCAAAAAAGCCTGTTCCGATTTCGAATCCATTTTCATCAATTACATGCTAAAATCGGCGAAGACGGCTTTTTCGGATGACGGTATTTTGGAAAACAATAATGAGAGCCGGATCGTTCAATCGATGTTTGATGAAAATTTTGCCGCTGCAATGACCAAGGGCGGCGGAATGGGACTTGGCGAAATGCTTTTTAAAAGTTTCAAATCTTAGACGATGCACTTTAGAAAATAAAAATAAGCGCCGATGATAGAAGAGGGGAATTTAGTTATGGATACACTGGTCGTGGATAGGATTGAAACGTTGTTTTACAAAAAGATCATGCTTTACAATGATCTGCTGTATTGTTTCGAAGCAGAAAGAAAGGCATTAATAGATATTGATATCAATAAATTATGGGAATTATCTAAAGAAAAAGATGAAATATGTGAAAAGGTCAAATCAATCCGGATGGCCATGATGGCCGCCGTCCATCCGGCAGGGGATCAAGAATCGTTTCATCTGAATCGGATCATGGATGTCGTTCCCCGGAAACAAAAGGATAAATTTGAAAAGTTGTATTTGAGAATTTTAAAACTAAAAGGCGAAATTGAGCTTTTAAGGAAACAAAACATTCTTTATATCGAGGATTCTCTTAATT
>JBAUWG010000165.1:0-6027 GCA_049583675.1 Desulfobacterales bacterium
GCATCAATATTCCCACGAGGCGTTTCTAAAAAACAACCACCCCTTGAAATTGCCGGGTCCGACGTCACAACAACTGACTTTATTTCGTTGTTTTGACGAAAAAGCTCCGGCCTTAATTTTTCGACAAAGTCGTAATCATCCGGATTGACGTTCAATATTACCTTGCTCTTTTCCACCGCCATATCCAGTGCATTCAAAATCGCTTCTTTTATTGCAGTATCATCCTGTCTGACTTCATGGTGAACAATTTTTTCGACAACCGCAAAAATCAAATCCAATATTTCTTTTTCATTTTCTCTGAGTATATCCTGCTTGAGGCCGTTGATTTCCTTAAACAATTTTTCTATATTTTCTATAATTTTAATCGCTTTTTTTTCGCCGAGTTCAAAACCGTCCTTTTCGCCCTGGGCAAACCCCTTTTCATAGGCCTCCTGCTCAAGCCGGTCGAAATTTTCTTGCGGTTTTTGCAACACATCATCGCCGGCGTTTTCGCTGTCGTCGGTATTCTTCAAGGCTTCAAGGGGAATGAATTTCGATTCTTTCTGCGATCCGGTCCTCAAAGACATAAAATCTTTATCCCTGCTGTTCTGCCGTTCACCAAAAGGCGCAAAAATCTCCATCTCATATCTTAGCCACGATTCCATTTCGCCGGTTATTTTTCTTAAATTGTTAGACAAAGACATCATCACCGCCTTTAGCCAGAACGATTCGTCCCTCCGACTCGAGCCTTTTTGCTATTTTTATGATCTCCTGTTGTGCGTCCTCGACCTCGCTTAATTTAACAGGCCCCATGACTTCCATATCCTCTTTGAGCATTTCCGAAGCTCTTTCCGACAAATTACTGAAAACTTTATCCTTCATTTCATCTGAAGTTGTTTTCAGTGCCTTGATCAATAACTGGTTATCCACATTTTGGAGAATATCTCTGAAATGTCTGTTTTCAAGCTGCAGCAGATCCTCAAAAACGAACATTTTCTGCCTGACCATATCCGCCAATTCGCTGTCTTCATTTTCGATATGGTTCAAAACCGATTCTTCGGTGATCCCGTCGACCTGGTTTAAAATATTTGCCAAGGTCTCTACCCCATCACATTTCCGGGTGACGCCGCCTATCTTGGAAAGCTCGTTTTTAATGACTTTATCCAGCTCGTTTACGATGTCGACATCGACTTGTCCGATCTGAACAAGCCTTAGCGCAACATCGATTTTAAGCTCTTCCGGGAAAGACTTCAAAACTTCAGCCGCCTTTTCATAAGACAAGTAAGACAGTATCAGGGCAATGGTTTGAGGATGTTCCCCCTGGATAATATTGATCAGTTTTTCAACGGGTATGTATGAAAGATCGCTGAAAGGGGCATTGTTGCTTTTTTCACCGATAACCTTAAATACTTCTCGGGCGCTTTCTTTATCCAATGTTTTATTGACAACCTGCTTCAGAAAATTTTCTCCTGAAACAACCACATCGCTTTCAGATCTGAAGTTTATCAGGAACTCATCCATCACGGTGCTTAAAACATCGGAAGGTATATACGAAATTTCAGACATGAATTTGCCTATTTTTTTGATGCTCGTTTCGTCGAGTTCTTTAAAAAAGGTGGTGGAAAATTCTTCTCCCATTGCCAAAAAAAGAATGGCGGCCTTCTGCGGCCCTGACAATTTATCGACATTGAGTTTCATGATCGACTGTTATTCCTTTTCACCGATCCATCCTCTAATGAGCTGTTGCGCTTTTTCAGGATTCTTTTGGCTGATTTCACGAACTCTATTTTTCATATCCATGCCCCTGGACTCCGGGAGCTGAGCATAATCTTCCGAAACTCTCGCCAATTCTTCTGTGGCAAACAACGTTTCCTTGGTCACGGCTTTCATACTCTTTAATAAGGGCCTCACAATGAAAATGAAAACCATGGCGATCAGGGTAAGATTTATGATCGTTTTTCGATAGTCTCTTGCAAGGTTCAAAAATAGATCCAATTTACCGGGCTCGGGGACTATGTTGTTATCCGATGGAATTGTTTCTGAAAATGAAATTGAACTTACGGTAACTTGATCTTCCCGATCTTCACTATACCCCATGGCTTTTTTTACAATTTCTTCGAATTCTTTGAGTTCCTGTTCGGTCCTTGGAATATATTTTCGTTTCGTCGTGCCGTCATTTAACTTCTCCAACTCATACTTTCCGTCAATGACCGCGGCAACGGAAAGCCGCTTGATTGTTCCTGCCGGTTTCAGAATTGTTCGGGTGATTTTATTTATTTCATAATTTGTAGCAACATCCTTTTTCGTCTTCTTATTCTGAGTTTCATTTGGAGGTTGGACCACTCCCCGCCTCTGGTTTATCAGTGTTTGAGCGGTTTCCTTACTTTTTTCACCACTCTGGGCGTTCTCTTCAATATCTCTCGAACTTCTGACAGCCGTTGCTGTCGGGTCATATTCCTCTTCATTCTGCGTAATTTTGTCAAAATCGATCTCGGCATTCACTCGAACAATGGCCTTTCCCAAGCCGACAATTCGCTCCAGCATGCTTTGAACGTTTTCTTTTGTCTGGCTCTCAATCCTTTTTTTATAGTCCAATTGTGAACCGCTCAATGCGGACGATGAATTCTCATCGGTTCCGCCTTTAAAAATAAGCCTTCCTTTGGTATCCACTACGGTAACGTGCTCAGGTTCCAGCCCTTCGACGGCATTGGCCACAAGATGCACAATTGCAATGAGCCGTTCAGGAGGCAGGCTTGACTTCAAATCGAGTTGTATCGATGCAGATGCCGGCTTCTTGTCCTCGATAAAAAGTGATTCTTGAGGGATTACGATAAATACTTTTGAATTGTTCACTTCCTTGAACTGATTGATCGTCCTTGCCAGTTCACCCTCGAGTGCTCTCCGGTAGTTCAATTCCTGTACAAACCGTGTTGTTTTAAAATCGGGATGATCGAATATCTCAAAGCCGACGTTCCCTCCGTTCGGGAGACCTTCGCCTGCCATGGATAGACGCAACTCATAGACTTTTTCCGCCGGAACCAAAATGATTGTTCCGTTGGCTTCAATCTTAAAGGGTATGTTCTTCTTCTTGAGGTCGGCAACGATGGCACTACCATCTTTTTGAGAAAGATTGCTGAATAAAACCTTATAATTTTCCTGATTCGCCCAGAAAAACATAAGCGCAAAGCCGGCCATTACCAGAACGATAACAAATATCATGCTGATTTTTTTGGAAAGCGGCAATGAATTTATTAATTTCAAAAATTGTCTGATTGAATCATTCATCCCTGAGGTGTCCTTATGGCATTCCTATGTTAAAAATTCATATGCATGATTTCTCGGTAGGCGTCCATGGCTTTATTCCTGATCGCCAGAAACAACCGCATGGATATGTCCGCCTTTTGGAGACTTATCATCGTCTCTTGAATGTCCGCCTTACCATTTAAGAGATCCATGACAGATTTGTCTGAACCCTCCTCAACTTTATTGAGATTGCTAATTGCGCCCTTGATGACCTTATCGAATCCCTGGGGGTTCTGTTTATCGACATTTGTGAATTTTTTAGGCGCAGCCGGCTGCCAACCGCCAATTTTTAAATCATCCATACGTTATCTCCCGATTTCAAGCGCTTTCATGACCATCTCTCTTGTGGCCTTAATGGCCGCTATATTGGCCTCAAATGCTCTTCTGGCCATCAGCATGTTTGTGGTCTCTACAACGAGATCGACATTCGGTTTTAATACATACCCATCTTTGTCGGCATCAGGATGCCCCGGATTATAGACTTTTTTAAACGGTGTTTTATCTTCAACAACATCTTCAATTTGAACACCCTTGAGAGAATTGTTAAACACATCATCAAAGCCCGGACCCATTTCCTTAGTGCTCATGACCACCATCTTTCTGCGATAGGGCCCGCCCTGTTCTGTACGCGTCGTCTCTATGTTCGAAAGATTGCTGGCAATGATATCCATTCTTTTTCTCTCGGCATAAAGTCCTGAGGCGCTGGTCTCAAGAGATTTTAAAAAATTCATTCTATTGTCCTCCCTCTTTGATAACCTCTTTTAATAAAGATATTTTTCTTAAAAGGACCTCAACCGCCGACCGGTAAACCAAATTATTTTCCGACAGCTTCGTCATTTCCTTGTCAATGTTTACCCAGTTATAGCCGTTCCATTCACGCTCTTCTTCGAAAGGTTCAACGATTTGACGGCCATTATTTTCAAGGCTGATATGCCTGGGGTCCGTTTGTTCCAAATCCACTGTTGGGTTTGTTTCAAGGGCGCTGGCCAATTCCCTCTTGAAATCGATATCTTTCGGTTTGTATCCTGGTGTATCTATATTGCTGATGTTACTGGTTATATATGAATTTCTCTGTTGAGCGACACTGATGGCTTTTTCCAGGGCATGAAATGTTTTTGCAAAGGATAATTTGTCGGGCATGGGCATTTCCTTTATAAAATCGGATTATTTTTTTAGAATTTTTTAATAGAATAAAAACATATTAGCAATTTGCATGCCTTTTTTACTGCGTCTCCATTATTTTTCGATACTCATTCATTTTATTTCTTAATGTCCGAACACTTATGCCCAGGATTTCAGCCGCATGTGTTCTGTTTCCATTTGTTTGGTCCAGTGTGTTCAAAATGACACTTTTTTCGATCTCTTTTAACGAGACCGGCAACATCGTCGATGCGGTCGTCACATCATGCTGTCGATCTTTTTCGGGAAGAAACAGGTCTTTTGGGTCTAATACATCCCCTTTGCACATTAAGACGGCTCTCTCAATGATGTTTTCGAGTTCCCTGACATTTCCTTTCCACGTCATTTCCATCAGAGAAACCATCGCTTCATCCGTCAACCCTTTGACAGATCTATTTTCCAGCTTGCAGTATTTTTCGACAAAATGCTTTGCAAGCAATGGAATGTCATCTTGCCTTTCCCTCAACGCAGGCAAATGAATCGGCATGACATTCAGCCGATAATGGAGATCTTCTCTGAACTTCCCATCTCTAATTCGTTTTTCGATATCCCGGTTTGTGGTGGCAAGAAATCGAACATCAATGGGAACCGGCTGCGTTCCGCCAATCCTGTCAATCTCTCTTTCTTGCAATACTCTTAAAAGCTTGGATTGAAGCTGATAATCCATTTCACTGACCTCGTCCAACAGGAGCGTTCCATGATTGGCCAGTTCAAATTTGCCTTTTTTCCTGGAAATGGCGCCGGTAAATGCACCTTTTTCATGCCCGAACAGTTCACTTTCAAGCAGGTTTTCCGGCAAGGCGGCGCAATTGACGGCCACAAACGGCTGATCTTTTCTGGCGCTGAATTGATGAATATATCTGGCAAAAAGTTCTTTTCCGGTTCCCGATTCTCCCTGTATAAAGATAGAAGCCCTGCTGTCGGCGATATCCCTTGCCAACTGTAAAAGATCCTTCATATTTTTATTTTGAGTCACGATTTTAAATCGTTTCCTTGCGTCACCATTTCCTTTAATATTCAATCCGTTTTCAATGTACGAATGAATCAGCTGCATCATTTTGGGCGCCAGGGGTTTCAGCAAAAAGTCATTGGCACCGAGCTTCATGGCTTCAACGGCATCATTCACACAGGCTTCATCAGCCATGAGGATGACAGGAAGCTTGGCATTGAAGTCCTTGATTCTCTTTAACAGGCTTATTCCATTTATCTGAGCCAGGTTAAGGTCCGTTAGAACAAGATCATAGTGATCTTTAATGATCTCTTCATAAGCCAACCTTCCGTTGTCAGCGATTTTAACCTCGTAGCCTGATGCAAGAAAAACCTTACACATATCATGCGACCGGCCGTTGATATTATTGTCGGCCAGTAATATTTTCTTCCTAATCATCTCTAAACGCCGTCTCCCATGTTATGAGTCTAATTTACCTTCTTGGATATATTCTCCCCGTTAAATTGAATCTCATTCATCTTTTCTTTAGCCAGATTGCTCCAGAATGGATCATTGAGGCTTGAAATCTGATGATATACTGCAAGAGAATCTTCTTTTTTATTCAATAACCAATAGCA
>JBAUWG010000166.1:0-2761 GCA_049583675.1 Desulfobacterales bacterium
CAATCTCTCTCTCATGGCGCTCACGCTTTCGGTGGGATTTGTGGTGGACGACGCCATTGTCATGCTGGAAAACATTGTCCGTCACATGGAAATGGGAGAGGGAACCTTCAACGCCGCCTTGAAAGGATCCCGTGAGATCGGCTTCACCATCCTTTCCATGACCCTCTCCTTGGCGGCTGTTTTCATCCCGGTCCTGTTCATGGGCGGGATCATCGGCCGGCTTTTCCACGAATTTGCCGTGACCATCGCAGCAGCCATCCTCATATCCGGCTTTGTCTCGCTGACACTGACCCCCATGCTGTGCAGCCGGTTTCTGACCCCCCCTTCCCAAAAACGCCACAGTGCAATATATGACGCGTCCGAGCGGATCTTCAATAAAATGCTCGGTATTTACGACAAAGCATTGAGATGGAGCCTCAACCATCGCCCTTGGGTCATTGTTTTATCAGGCATCAACCTGCTGGCAACGGTCTACCTTTTCATCGCCATCCCCAAAGGTTTCATTCCCAGTGAGGACAGGTCGGCGATCATCGCCTTTACCCAGGCTGCGGAAGGTATTTCCGTCGATGCCATGATGAAGCATCAACAGGCCGCGGCGGCGGTGGTCCGGAAAGACCCCAGCGTGGCAAGGTTCTTCTCCACCGCAGGTGCCAGGGGTTCCAGATCCAGCAATACCGGTATCCTTTTCATGCACCTTAAACCCCGCTCCCAGCGGAAGTATTCCGCCGACCAGATCATCGAACAGCTCCGGCCCAAGCTGGCCAAGATTCCGGGAATCATGTGCTTTTTGCAGAATCTTCCGCCCATTCAGATCGGCGGGCGACTGACCAAAGCCCAGTACCAGGTGACTCTCCAAGGCGCGGAGACTGAAAAGCTTTACAAATACGCCCCGATTTTGGAAGCAAAGATGCACAGCCTGGAAGGCCTGCACGATATCTCCAGCGATCTTGAAATCAAAAACCCCCAGGTGACCGTGGACATCGATCGGAACAAAGCCGCCACCATGGGGGTGACCGCGGAAGCCATAGAGAACACGCTGTACTATGCCTACGGTTCCCGGCAGATTTCCACCATCTACACTCGCAACAATACCTATCAGGTTATCATGGAGGTAGGCACACACTTTCAGCAAGACCCATCGGCCCTGTCCCTGCTCTACGTCCATTCCCGGGACGGGCAACTGGTCCCGCTGAAGGCTGTGGCGAACATCACCCAGGATGTGGGTCCCCTTTCCATCAACCACACCGGCCAGGCCCCTTCGGTGACCTTGTCATTCAACCTCAATCCCGACTTTCCGCTGAGCAAGGCGATCAAACAAGTTCAAGACCTGGCCCGCGAGACCCTTCCGGCCGACATCAGCACGAGTTTTCAGGGAACCGCCGAAGCGTTCCGGTCTTCCATCGCCGGCCTCGGGCTTCTTCTGTTTATGGCCATACTGGTCATCTATATGGTACTCGGAATCCTTTATGAAAGTTTCATCCATCCCATCACCATCCTTTCGGCCTTGCCGTTTGCGGGATTAGGCGCATTGATCACACTCCTTCTGTTCCACGTCGATCTCAGCATCTTTGCCTTCGTCGGTGTTATTATGCTGGTGGGGCTCGTCAAGAAAAACGGCATTATTATGATCGACTTCGCTTTAGAGGCGGAACGTAAAGAAGGCAAAGGACCGGTGGAAGCCATCCATGAGGCTTGTCTCGTCCGGTTTCGGCCCATCATGATGACCACCATGGCGGCCCTTATGGGGACCCTGCCCATTGCACTGGGCTATGGCGCAGGCGCCGAATCCCGCCGGCCCCTGGGTCTGGCGGTTGTGGGCGGACTGCTCTTCTCCCAATTTCTGACCCTTGTGGTAACTCCTGTTTTCTATGTTTACATGGACGATTTCCAGTCTTTTCTGTCACGGCGCTTTAAACGGCGCAGCAAAAAGGCATAGATAACCGAAAATCCGTTTCAAAAGCGGCGGGTGTGTGGACACAGATGAACATAGATATTACTGTTTTTATTTGCGGTAATATGTGTTAATCTACGGTATTCTTTATTCTATTTTCTCTATTCTCTTTCCTATTTCTGGCATAAAGGTTTCTGCCCATGAGAATCCCAATCGTCTTAATAGTACTGCTCTTCGGCGGCATCGCGTATGCCGGCGGTATTGAAACGCTGATTGTTCCGCCGGCCGAGACGCCCCGGGCCGGACATTTCATGGTATTTTCCGTGTATTTTTCTAATCCGGAGGAGGGTCCTTTTTCCATGGAGGTTCCGAAGAGCATGACATGTCGTCTGAGCGCCGGGGATAAAAGCGTTGACGTGGCGGCTCACGTGGTTCGTGAAACTTCTGAAAAGACCATGATCCTATGCCCGGGGTGTTTTAAAAAAATTCAATACTCGCTGGAGATTCCCTCACTGATTGAAGGGACGGTCTCCATGGAAATACCGCATTTTAAGACAGCCCGTGTTATGTTTGCGGTTCAGACCGGCAGCCCGTTGAAAAAATCGACCGGCGGGAAAACCGAATCTAAAGAATACCCAACCCTGGATTCACTCTTTGAACTGTATCAGCCGTATATCAAGAATCTCTCGGCATATAATCCCATGTATTTTCTCGTGGGAACCGATCCCAAACAAAGCAAATTTCAAATCAGCTTCAAATACCGGCTTTTTGATCTCAACAGTGCGCTGGTACAGAACCATCCCTGGGCCGAAGGGTTCCATTTGGCCTATACCCAGACCTCATTTTGGGATCTGAGATCAGCCTCCGAAC
>JBAUWG010000167.1:0-6580 GCA_049583675.1 Desulfobacterales bacterium
TATAAAGTTGAACAAATTGCCAAAAGCAATACCATCGTATTGGTTCTGGGTGAGACAGGAACCGGCAAAGAGCTGGTCGCCCGGGCCATTCACGGCTTGAGCTTGCTCAAAAACCGGGCTGCAGAAATCCTTGGACTCAACCGCCGCACACTGCGTGCCCGCATGCGAAAATTGGGTATTCATCAGCCATAAGCATCCGGGGTCTAACTGTTTTGTTGATAGAGGCTCTCCTTAAATATCACCTTGCCAATTTGTACTCTCTCACAAAGTGCTATAAACACCACGTCAAAGATGCCAAGCATGGTCATATATAGCCATTGTTCATATATGACCACGTTATTACACCAATTCATCTCTTCTCTACCGGCCGCTTATTTAATTTATTGTGTTAAATATCAACCTATTATATCAATTCGAGTTTGATTCAGTCTGTCTGGCACGAAGTTTGAAGCTATTTTGAAACTATGATTAAGAAAAGTGTGAATTTTTGACAGCGCCCTGTCCGGGAAAGTTTCAAAGGTATACCGATGAGATTCTCTTGTCTTTGCTGAGAGGGGGGGTTCTCATGATCATCGTCAGGATAACCATGAATGCACTTCCGGAAAAGCGGACAGAGGTTATGCAAACACTGCTCTCAATGATTGAACCAATGGAAAATGAGAGAGGGTGTCAGAGCTGCCACGTTCTCCGGGATATTGAAGAAAAGTATGTTTTCATTTTCGAATGACTTAAAATTATTGCATCTACTGCATCCGTCACGGCCGGATCGATTCGGTTGGAATGCCATGTTGGCATGTGGTTGTTCGCAGCAAGGAGTTTCATAATATGAACGTTCTCCTCATCTACCCTAAATTTCCAGATACTTTCTGGTCTTTCACATACGCTTTAAGTTTTATCGGGAAGAAAGCGGCTTTCCCGCCGCTCGGCCTGATCACCGTTGCAGCGCTGTTACCGGAAGCATGGCCCAAGCGCCTTGTGGACGTAAATGTGGAAGGCCTCACGGATAAAGACCTTTTATGGGCGGATATGGCTTTTATCGGAGGCATGGCGGTTCAGCGGAAATCGGCCAGACAAATCATCGCTCGTTGTAACGCTTTGAATTTAAAAGTCGTCGCCGGGGGTCCTCTTTTTACTTCTGAACCCGATGAATTCAAAGAAGTGGATCATCTCGTGCTCGACGAAGCGGAACTCACACTACCTGAATTTTTGTCGGACTTTCACAACGGACAGCCTAAAAAAGTTTACAGGGCTTCGTGTTTCTGCGATCTTCGCGACACCCCGATTCCCTCATGGAATCTTGTAAAAACGAAACGATATGCGTCCATGAATATTCAGTTTTCCAGAGGATGCCCGTACAACTGCGAATTCTGCAATGTGACGACGTTATTCGGTCACCGGTCGCGCTTAAAGACACCTCAGCAAATCATCTCGGAACTGGACCGTATTTATACTTCCGGCTGGCGAAGCAGTATATTTTTTGTTGACGACAATTTTATTGGAAATAAGGTCTACCTTAAAACGCATTTACTTCCCGCCCTGATCGAATGGCGCAAAGATAAAAAGGGATGTGTTTTTTTGACAGAAGCTTCCATCAATCTCGCCGATGACCCTGAACTCCTGGACTTGATGGTCAGTGCAGGATTCGATTCCGTTTTTATCGGCATCGAATCGCCCGATGAGGTCAGCCTGACGGAATGTCATAAAACCCAGAACAAAAACCGGGATCTCCTTGAAAGTGTCGCGATTATCCACCGTTCAGGGTTGCAGGTAATGGGCGGTTTTATTGTTGGCTTTGACAGCGATCGACCTTCGATCTTCCAGCGGCAGATCGATTTCATTCAGAAGAGCGGCATCGTGACCGCAATGGTCGGAATGCTCCAAGCCCCTCCGGGAACCCGTCTCTATGACCGGCTTCAACGAGAAAGTCGCGTGGTCAACACCTTTTCCGGAGACAATGTTGATGGAACTACCAATATCAATCCCCGAATGGGCATGGACAGGCTTTTGGTCGGGTATCAATCGATTATGAAACAGATTTATTCCCCTAAAAATTACTATCGCCGGGTCATCACTTTACTGAAGGAACTAAAGGCGCCTGAAATCAACCAGCCGCTGGATATTCAGCGGTTTCTTTCAATCTTTCGATCCGCTCTCCGGCTCGGGGTTTTTGGAAAGGAGCGTTTTCATTACTGGGCACTGATACTCTGGACCTTGATTCGCAAGCCTAAGCTGATATCCCTGGCAATAACTTTGGCAATATACGGCTATCATTACCGAAAAATATGCGAACAATATATTCTTTAAGCCGGCCTTCATTCGATTTCAGGCAAGAAGGTGCGTTCCGACCATTTTAATACTTCGCCGGGAGCGTAAGCGATTAATCTGAAAGCGGAAATATTAAGGCAAAACCAGGACATAATTCAGGAGCGACTATGAAACAATATACCACCGAACAGATTCACCAAACGGTCAACGGTATACTTGACGGCAGCCCGGCGATCATCATCACAGGCATAGAACAAATATCCGAAGCAACGACCAATCAGCTAACGTTTATTGGGGAGAAGAAATACACAAAATTATGGGACCAATCCCGTGCTTCTGCGGCAATCGTCAAGGACATCTTAGATATCGAACCGGGAAAGAACCGGGCACTTTTCCGTGTGGCCGATGCCGATCTTGCCCTGGCGTCAGCCCTTCAACTCTTTGAGCCGGAGCCTCCGAAATGTGAGGCCGGTATACATTCAACTGCGATGGTTGATCCCACGGCAGAAATCGGGAAAGGTGCGGCAATCGGCGCCGGCTGCTATATCGGATCCCGTGTTGTTATCGGTACGAACACCAAGCTTTATCCCAATGTTACCGTACTGGATGACGCCATCATAGGCCGTCAGACGATTATCTGGTCCGGTACGGTCATACGAGAACGGTGCCGGATCGGAAATCATTGTATCATACATCCGAATGTTACCATTGGCGCCGACGGATTTGGGTATCGCCCCGCACCTGATCGTCGAGGCTTGGTCAAGATTCCACAAATCGGTACGGTTATAATTGGAAATAGCGTTGAAATTGGAGCAGGCAGCTGTATTGACCGGGGTAAGTTTAATGCGACATCGATTGGCGACGGTACGAAAATAGACAACCTTGTTCAAATCGCACACAATTGCAAAATTGGCCGATCATGTGTGATAGCCGGCCAGTCCGGGTTGGCCGGATCCGTAACTTTGGGTGATGGCGTTATGATGGGAGGGGGCGCGCGAGTTAAGGATCATGTAACCGTTGGTGACGGGGCTAAACTTGGCGGAAATGCCGGCGTCATAAGTGATGTGCCGCCGGGGAAAACGGTTCTCGGGTTTCCTGCTGACGACTATCGGCAGACGTTGCGTCTATGGGCGGCACTAAAACAATTTCCTGATCTCATTAAACAGATAAAGAAAAACTAGATCCCCACGGGCTTTTTGGATATTCTGATGCACTGTTTTGGCTGCGGGGCTTGATCTTGAGTTGATAGGAATTCTTTTTTGAGAAGGGAATGTATAGAAAATTATTGGTTGTGTTGGAGAAATCTGCAATTTGGAGAATTTAACGGCGCAAATCCCCCTTGCATTGATAATACGAAAGCTTTATGGGTTTGGTTGTCGGTAATCAGACGAGGACACGGAGCGGTAGCCCGGTAGTATTTTGAATAGATATGAAAATCAACGATAAAATGCCTGCTGATTAATAATAGTACCAGATAGTACGATAGGCGGAAATATCCTGGCCATCCGATTTCAGCCGTTTCAAGTATTCGTAAATAGAGACATCCTTATAGAGATAGGTGTTGGCCAGGGCCAGTTTTTCCTCCCATGGGTGGAACTCATAGACACGACGCCCGTCCGGGGTTATGGAAATAATATCGTGATGTTGGGAAGCTTTGAGATAGTTTTTTCCCAACCCGGGAACATTAAAGACGATCTCATCGGTTCGCACCGTGCCCGGCATGAGGCGTGCTTCTTCCTTTTGTTCCTGCATCAACCGGGCAATGGGAACGCGAAAATCATTGGTTTCCGCTTTTCCCTTGGTGTTAAAAGTATAGTACGGGGTAACACCGATCAGGCGCAATTGCTGGCGCAGGAAGCAGGCTTCGAACTTGCGTGAGTTATAGTAGGTATAAACAAGCTGGTTGTAAACTTCCATTCCGTTGCGCCTGAATTTTTGGACAGCCGCCATGGATTGCGGCGTAATCTCATAAGAATGTTCAAAGTGCGTGATGATGACAACTTCCCTTTTACCGGGAATCTGGAAGCGAGATAGCCCGCGTACAAGGGATTCCGTTATGCGCTGGGGCATTGTAACCAGTGTTCGCGTGCCGATACGAATGCGAACAATCTTGGGGTTAGCGGCGACTCTGGACACGATGGATTCGAGCTTCTGGTTGGACAACAGTAATGGATCCCCCCCGGTAATCAGCACTTCATTGATTTCCGGGGTATTTTTGATCCAATCCAGAGCAGCCTCAAGTTTAGACTTGGACAGCGTTGCTGACGCCGAGTCGACATCCTCTATTTCCCAGTTGCGCTGACAGTAGACACAAATCTGAGGGCAGGTCATTACCGGTTTCAGGATGACGACATTGGGATATCGCCGAGTAACCCCCTCAATGGGTGAGGTGTCGTATTCGAGCATAAAATCCATGGAGTGCTCCTGGTTATGTTTATGCTCGGCCAGCTTGTTCACATAGTTCAGGCTGGGTATGACCTGGGCTCGGATGACTTTGTCGCGGTGACCGCCGGAATCCAAATCCATCAGGGAGAGATAATAGGGGGTGATGGCGAAGGGTATTTTCAAATCCCGGGCGCGTCGGATGGCCTCGTATTCTTCATCGGTCAATTTGACCAGTTTTTTAAGGGTGTCGGCATCCCTAATACTGTTTTTTAGATGCCATTTCCACTTTTCCCACTCCAAGTCGGTTATTCCAAAAAAATTGATGATACGTGCCTTGTTCCGGCTGCGACGCCGGACCGCATCGTTTTCAAGTCCGCAAGTGTAAGAGTTCATAAATTTTTGCGATTCGCGTGCCATGCGGGAGAGATCGGCCGAACGCATACGGGCTGCTTTGCGGCCTTCGTGTTTGCTAAAGGCCGGCATTTTGGTATTGTAGATACCGGTCGTACCCATGATGCCTCTTACCAGGCGTTCCAGTTCCACAAAAAAACCGGCTGAGGGGCGTTCGAAAACTTCATCGTCTGAAGCCGTCAACAAGGTGACCAGATACCCTATAAAACTGTAACCGGCCAACTTTTCGCTGCGATCCGAAAGGATCCTTCGAAAAACGTTAATGGCATCATGCACCAGAATATATTCCAAAGGCTTAATATTGGAGTTGTTTTTATAGGTTTCTGCCAAAATGTCGGACAGCCAAGTGCGAACGTTGTCCTTAATTTCTTCGACGGTAGTGGAAGATACTATAACATCATGTAATTGCGGTGCAATGGACAGAATGTTTCGCAACCGGGTCTTGATTTGTTGTTTTTTCATTATGGTGTATGTCGTTTTTTATGGAATAATTGATACGAAATTTCAATGATCTTAATATACGGCCTGAACGGGTGTCACTCCGGATCGGGTTTTTTGAACCGTCGAGACATTCAAGTAAGCCTTGTTTTTTTATTGTCAAACTGGTGATACATTAAGAACATACCATAAAAATCTTGATTTTAAAAGCGCACAATCACAGACACCATCTCCATAAAAAATATATTGCCCCACCCTACTCATTAGTTCCCAACAAAGGATTCCAATACCATAGCTTTGAAAAGATGATCCGTCACCAAATGCCTGAATGAAGGGTTTTCTTTTGATCCTTTAAGGTTCATGGTCGATTGCAGATAATATGAAAACCTTTTGCAAACTCGAATTGGTGCAGATTGAAGGGAGTGTTCAAGTGCTACGGATTTTGAAGGAAGTCGAAGAGAGCATCAATTATTTTGCGTTTTGAAATTGTCCACAGCTATAAAAGAGATGCGATAATTATAGAGATCTGGCTATTTCGCAACATTTACAGCATCATCATTTCAAATGTTCTTCCGTATACAGGGAAAGCTCGATCATCCGTTCCAGAAGCTCGTCAGCCGGCACACCGGGAAAATTGTGACGAACCAGTTCTTTGCAGAACAGCCGGCAAATATAACGAAGTTTACGACTCTTGTGCTTTCCGGCGTACACAAAGTCTCTGTGCCCGTTGTTGATGACAATGACATTCTTGTCCACATCAAATTTTGAGCGCCACATTTCTCCCGGAGCCCGGCGAAAGGTATACCCCGGCAACCCTTTGCGCGATCCGCCGGACCCTGGTGATTGATCCACGAGTGAGTCGGTGATGGTGATCAGAGCCTCATCTTCGCATTGTATCTGCTCCTGTCCCACAACGACCCTCAATGTTGTTAAACACGGCTCCGGCGGTGCGACAAAAACGACTGATTCACCATCACTCTCCAGGAGCTGACCGTCTCCGTCCGTTATTTCCCAGCGATACACCAGATTTTCCACTACTATACGCCGTGATCGATCGCGGCATACGGCACGATATTTCTTT
>JBAUWG010000168.1:0-14786 GCA_049583675.1 Desulfobacterales bacterium
TATGCAGAACGAACAGAGACGATCATAGGGCGCTATGCCGGATGGCTGAACGATTTGCCGCCACAGATTTTAACCGAACGTGCCGGCCTGAGCCCGGGGTCCGAGGGTCTCAATCGCCTGACGCAAAAAAACGACTCCCGGCTGGTGCATTATACCTGTCATTCCTATTTTGACGCGCTGCTGGACGCCAACGTCCAAATTTTCGGTTTCACCGGCGGACTGCTGCATACCAAGAGCATCGTGGTCGATGGGGAGATTTCTCTTTTTGGAACCGTCAATATGGATATCCGAAGTTTCTGGCTGGATTTCGAAGTGACCCTTTGCAGCTACGATCCGGGTTTTGCCCGGCAGCTTCGCGCATTGCAGCAAAAATACATCGAAGATTCCGAAGCGGTGGATCCGGTGATCTGGCGCAGCCGGCCGTCCAGGCAGCGATTCATCGAAAATATGGTGCGACTCGCCAGCCCGCTGCTATAGCTCAGCAGAATCGTATGTTTTTAACGTTTGCAATGTACAATTTTAGGAAGGAGTAAACTATGACGCCAGTACTGTTGACGGGATTCGAAGCTTTCGGGCACACGCCGATAAATCCTGCGGAGCAGGTAGCGAAAGCGCTTGACAATACCATGGTCGGTGATTTTAAGATTGTCTCCAGGATCGTTCCGAACACCTTTTTTAAAGCAATAGACTCCGTGCGTACGGCAATAGAAGAAGTAAACCCGAACGTTGTCGTCATGATGGGCGAGTACGGCGGCCGCGCCGCCGTTACCATAGAGCGGATCGCCCACAATATGAACGATTCAACCCGCTATGGGCTCGTTGACAATAATGGAATCGCCCTTCAGGATGAGCCCACCGTACCCGGCGGGCCCGTCGCTTACTATTCGACCCTGCCGATTCGCGCCATGGTAAAAGCCATGCGGCAGGCCGGCATACCTTCCGACATTTCCGACACACCAGGCACCTTCTGCTGCAACCATTTGCTGTACGGTATCCTGCATTACATCGCGACGGAGGGTCTTCAGATTCGTGCGGGCTGGATTCACCTTCCCTATCTTCCAAGCACGGCGGCTCTGACGGAAAACCTTGGGGCGCCGAGCATGTCGGTTGAGACATCCGCTGCTGGCGTCCTGGCCGGTATCCGGGCGGTCCTCGAGAACCCCAACGACATCCGGGATGCCATTATATCCCGCTTACAAATATAAAGGTTTTGAAATGGACTATGACACGGTCCTCTCAACCTATTTCCGGCTCCAGGAACGGGCCCAGAACAGCCCGGACGCCAAAGAGGCCAAACGGGCCTATCTGGCCAAAGAAACCCCTCGATGGAATTAAGTATAATGGCATCATGTTCTCGCAAACTCACGCTTTGTATCATCATTTCATCTATTATTTTGACCTTGGGGTCTGTCATCCAAAACGCCGGTGCGAAACAGCAGACACCGGTCACCATCGATAAGATAATGGCGCATCTGGCGTTTGATAAATCCTATAAAAAAGCGCTCCTTAACGGCAAGATTCTCTCCACCGGCATGCCGGAAATGGAACAGTTGAGGGAAGAGCTTGCGGTTTCAGCGGTTATGCTGGTGGTTAGGGCGCCCATGGAAAAAGTTGTCGCAGCCTATCTGGACGGTGCGTCATTTCGGCAGGATGATGACATCATTGCGTACCACATGATACAAAGCATCCAAAATACCGGCCGGCCGGCCCAAGAAGATTTCAAGGCCATCGGTTTTACAGAAGAGGAATCATCCGAAGTCAAAAAATTGATGGACTTCAAAGGCGGGGACACGTTTAACTTCAGCCGGGATGAGATCGAACAGTTCCGAGGTGTCGACCCAAAAGATCCGGCCGTCCAAGAAAAAGCGTCGTCGATTCTAAGACGTATTCTTGCCGAACGCTGTCAATCGTATTTCAGCCGGGGGCTTTTGGCCGTCAAACCCTACGCGCGAGACCGGGACAAACAATCGTTCCCCGGAAGGGAACTGACGGTGGCCGTCGCGTCCACCCAATTACTGGAGAAACATTTCCCTGATTTTTACCAGTCCCTTTTAAAATACCCGGAAGACATCGGCAAAAACATTCAAAACGACTTCTATTGGTTCAAGAACAGATTGGATCATCGACCGGTATTCCAATTATGCCATTACATGACGGATATCCGCGACCATTACGCCATAGTCGCAGAATTGCAGTTTTACGTAGAGCACACGTATAACGCCATGTTAACCGTCATCGGGTGCGTCCCTTACGAAGACGGTACCGTTGTATTCTGCATAAATCGCACCTTCACCGACCAGGTGGCAGGTTTCGGCAGCAGCATCAAACGTACCGTTGGGCGCCGCAGAATTGAGGATTCGATTTCAAAATACTTTGCGAAACTCAGGCGCATGCTGGAAGCCGGGGAAAACTAAAAAGGAAGGTATGCGTTTGAAATACTTCGTCGCCGGATCGGAGGGATCTGTATTTGCTTCTCCGGAAGAAACCATTGCGGCATTGGAAACTGGGCGCCTTCGGAACTTTCGAAGCCCTTTTATAATATAACGATAAAGCATAAACAAACGATCGCGGCCAGCGCGATCCAGTCTCTTGCCCGGCAAGAAAGCCGGGGATCGGTTCTGTCTTCGGAATAACATCTGGCCGTCATGGCAAGACTAATCCTGTCCGCCTGCTCAAAGGTTCGGCGCATGAGCGGAATGCCGAGCATTTTCAACCGGTATATCGGATTTTTCCGGTTCTCGATTCCCCTGGCTCTCAGGGCGGCCAGGGTCTCTTTGGCCTGATCGACGATGACGGGCATAAACCGCACGGTGAGACTCATCATGAAGGCAACTTTCTTTTCCGGTATCCCTGGAAAAGGCTTCAGCAACCACTGCACGGCAGCCTTAATTTCAGACGGTCGCGTGGTCGTAACAAACGACAGCCCGGTCATGATCACAATCAACAGGCGCCAGCATACAACGGCCCCTTGGTACAGTCCTTCCCGGGTGACGGTAATTATCTTGATCTCAATGACCGGGGAACCCGGCACAGAAAGCGATCGGGCGACAAAAACAAACAGCAGCAGTAAAAAAATATAGCGAAGGTCTTTCAGTGCCGATTTTACCGGCAAGCCGGCATGCATGAGCGCCGCGGTCAACACGGTCGTCAAAAGAAAAAGCGAAAAGATATTTGCCCTTAAACTCGATACGCTGATAAAAACAAAAAACATCAGTTTAAAGCGAACATCCAGCCGGTGAAGCAGTGAATTTCCGGTTTTAAAACCCAAGACATTCAATTCTGCCATGATGGATTCTTACCCCCCGGTCGCAAAGCCGACGGTTCCCTGACGCCGAAGGCTTCCAGTTCTCCGAGCAGTCGGGCCGGCACGCCGTCCCTGACGACACTGCCCTCTTTCATGATCACCAGGCGATCCGCATGAGCGATGATATGGTCCAGATCGTGGGCCGCCACCAAAATCGTACGGCCGGATTCGTGAAGAGAAACGATCTGCTTTAAAACCTGTTTGATACCCGGATAATCCAGGCTGGAAAAAGGCTCGTCAAAAAGGAGCACTTTGGGTTCCATGGCCAGAACACCGGCAATGGCCAGCCGCCGCTTTTCCCCACCCGAAAGTAAATGGGGGCTTTTATCTTTGAGATCGAAAAGTCCTACGGTCCTGAGTGCCCGAATCACCCGCTGCTCGATCTCGCCGTGTTCCAGGCGCAGATTTTCGGGTCCAAAAGCCACGTCGTCAAAAACGGTTTCACAGACGATCTGGCTGTCGGCATCCTGAAATACCATGCCGACCATCTGTCGGGACCGGGCAAGATTTTCAGATACGGACATGCCGGAAAGATATACGGTTCCGTTTGTGGGCAAAAGAAGCCCGTTGAGATGCTGCAGCAGGGTCGTCTTCCCGGATCCGTTCATTCCGGCAATGACGACAAACGCCCCTTCCGGGATGGAAAGACTGATATTTTTCAATCCCATGGAGCCGTCTCCAAACCGATGGCTTACATTTTCAATCTCAATGATGTTCACAAAACCACCTTGGATTGGTGATTGTCGATTGTCGATTGTTGATTGAAGGCGACGCTTTAGGATTTATGATTTATTATTGTTGATTGTTGATTGATCTGCGTTCACCACTGGCCTTCCAACCTTCTCACCTTCTGATATTCCGACGTCTGCCCTCTGATCTCTGTAAATGATCGGCCGCAATGCTTTGGCGATGGGAACCGCCGCAGCAATTTTAAGCGCATCGCCCGGGAGAAACGGAAACATGCCCAGGGCCAGCGCTTTTGCCAATGTCATTTTTGTCAGAATTTTCAGCCATGTAAGTCCTATACCATAAACAATCAAACTGCCGGCGACCATGGCGGCAATATCCAGGATCACCGGTTTTTTGGATCCGCAGGATATCAGGCCGATAACATATACCGCCGGAAGATATCCCAATAGATAGCCGCCGGTGGGTCCGGCAAAATGGCCGATGCCGCCAACGCCGCCGGCAAACACCGGAAACCCCAGCGCGCCGGCCAAAAGATAGATTCCGACACTCGCAGCACCCCACCGGGGTCCCAGCAAAAGCCCGGAAAGAAAGATAAAAAGATTCTGAAGAACGATGGGCACCGGTCCGATGGGTATGGCCAGGTAGGCGCCGGCTGCGGTCAGCGCCGCCATCAGCGAGGCATACACCGTCATTCGGAATGAAACAGGTGATTCCATGGTTGATATCCCTTCCTCATTCATCCCCGATTACTCGTAAATAGCAGTTTTTATTCATGAAAACAATCTCCATAAATAATCCGCGTCAGCGAGCCGTCCGGCAGTTTTAATATCAGCGCACCATCATCATCCACATCCACGGCAAGACCTTGTGAGACTTCCCGGGTCGTCACGATTTTAACCTGCCGGTTCAATGTTTGGGTATATCTTTTCCATTCGGAAACCACATTCACAAGATCCGCATCATTGATCCTATGTTCGAAACCATCGAGAAACACCTTTAAAAGCTCCTGTCTTCTGACTTCTCTGCCGAGAATCTTCTTTAAAGACGACGCCATGGGTTCATCAGAAGTCGGGTCATTGTTCACATTGATGCCGATGCCGATGTTGATAAAATTGACGCGATCGGTTTCAGCATCCATCTCTGAAAGGATTCCCGCAATCTTTTTGCCGTCCACCAGAATGTCGTTGGGCCATTTGACCGCGGCATTAACGTTATAGAGGCTGCGGAGGGTTTGGGCCAGGACCGTCGATGCTGCAAAGTTGACTCTTGAACTTAAGGCCGGCGGCATTTCAGGTCTGACAACAACGGTAAAGTAGAGCCCTCCATCAGAAGAGCGCCAGGCTCTTTTGAGCCGGCCCCTGCCTTTTTCCTGCCGTCCGGCAATCACCACCGTAAAGTGCGGACACTGGTTTCTGGCAAGGTCTCTTGCAGTATCCATTGTGGAATCCACCGCATCAAAATAATGCATTTTGGATGCTCTATCCCCGAATTCCCAAGGATAAAGAATGTCCGGCGTACCCGTAAGAAAATAGCCCTTGGGGGTGGCTTCGATATGATATCCAACCTCCTGAAGTTTTTTAATATGCTTCCAGACGGAAACCCGTGAAACCCCAAGCCGGTCACTCAGATTTTCGCCGGAAACCACCTCTTTTTCCGCTCTCAGTATGGTTAGGATTTTCTTTTTCATTGTTGACGCATCCATTCTAGTTAACCTTTTTAATTTAGATGGTTAACGAATTAAACGCCGTTTGTCAATATCGTTCTATCGGGAGTTGCTTATGCTACAGGACGGAGAGCAGCCTTTCATGGATATTGTCGAATCCGCCGTTGGACATCACCAGGATCAAATCGCCGGATCTGGCTTCTGTGACCAGAAAATCGATGATGGCATCGGTATCCGAAAAATAATGCGCATCTTTACCCCGGCCCTTGAGATCCGCCACGAGTTGCTGAGATGAAAAGCGTTCCTGAGGCGGAATTTTTTCCAGGAGCGAGGGTTGGCGAATGCAGATAATGTCGGCGCCGTCGAAGGAGAGAGGATAGATGTTTTGAAAAATATTTCGCATACTTGAATTGGTTCTGGGTTCGAACACGGCAATGATACGCCCGCCCGGACAAAACGGTTTGACCGCCCGGATGGTCTCCCGAACCGCCGTGGGATGATGGGCAAAATCATCCATCACGGTGATGCCGGATTTTTCGCCGCGCACCTCCTGGCGCCGCTTGACGCCTTCAAACGTCTCAAAGGCCGTGGCCATGGCGCCCGCCGGTATCATCAACGTATCTGCCGCAGCAACGGCAGACAGTGCATTCAACAGGTTGTGTTCTCCCAGCAGACGTGTCTTGAAGGTGGCAAATACCGAGTCATGCTTTAAAACGTCAAAAAAAGTCCATTGCCGAAAAATCGTGACGGAACCCAACTGCCAGACGGCTTTGGCATCTCGGCCGTATTGAACCACCCGGCAGCGCTTGCCGCGAATAAGATCGGCAATATGTTGATCCCCGTCAAAGGCGATGAGCGTATGTTCATCGGAGATGCCGTTGATAAAAGCGTCAAAAGCCTGTTTAACCTGGCGGAGATCTTTAAAGATGTCGGCATGATCGAATTCAACGCTTGTCAATATGGCAACAGAAGGATCATAATGTAAAAATTTTGGTCCTTTATCAAAAAAAGCCGTGTCATATTCATCGCCTTCGATCACCATGTGTTTACCGTTACCCAGGCGATAATTGCTCTTAAAATTGTTTAAGATCCCGCCGATCATAAAGCTCGGATCCAGACCGGCCGTATAGAGAATCCAGGCTAAAATTGAAGCGGTCGTGGTTTTGCCGTGGGTGCCGGCGACAACCAGGGATTTTTTCCCATGCATAATCAATTGATTCACAGCCTGGGGCATGGAGCAAAAGTAAAGACCCTTCCGGTTCATTCCGACAACTTCAGAATTATCCTTTGATACGGCGTTTCCCACCACAACCAGATCCGGGCCGTAGGCCACATTCGTTTCATGAAAGCCTTCGGTTATTTCGATTTCCTTTCCGGAGAGAAATTCACTCATGGGCGGATACACTTTCTGATCCGAACCCGTCACCTTATAGCCCTTGTCTTTGAGCATGCCGGCCAGCGCGCCCATTCCGGTGCCGCAAATAGCAATCATGTGAATGCTTTTCACATGCTCGGGGATCCGGTTTTTGGTTAAATCCATGCGGGTTAGCTCCTTTTGATCTATATTTTTATATCATATGATTTCCCTCATGAATCCGCAATGAAATTATTTTTACTTTTTCCCGGACCGCCCCCCGATTAAATACACATTTTTTGATGTAAATACAGATAGATACTATTAATTCGACCTGAATCCCCATAAGGATGTTCAGGTAAAGTTTGTTTAAAAAAATACCGATAAACAAAAAGATGTTCTGCCGGACGTGAACCATTCTTTTCAGGATTTATAATGTGGCAAGATTCTTTCATGCGGGAAAAGATCCTCTTTTGAAAGCTGAAAATTTTACCATCGGCATGAAAGATATGAACTCACCCCTGATGGCATCCATTAAAAAAAAGAAACCAACATCTTACGTCCGTCTGAAGTCGCTTTTTTGCTTCCGCACCTACAAAAACGACTCCCTTTACACTCGCGGCGCTGAGCAGCACACGGGGATCTTTTATCCAGCAGCCCGGTGGAAAAGCATTAACTGACATTGTCCAGTGCATTAAAACCGCCATGGCGTCTTTCAGTTAATCGTTATCCGTTAATCGTTATTGTTTTTTTTTAATTTCAAAACAAGAATATGCATCTCATCACCATTGGGTGAAATAAAAAAAGACGGCATATCTTTTCGAATAACGAATAACGGATAACTGATAACACCCATTGAGCGTTCTACGCTCAATGGATGTTATAGACTCAACCGCCTTACCAGCGTGTCGAGATAAATGGATTTCATTTGTCGGCAAGCCATGGCCTGTTTGATGGGGGGAAGCCTCAAAATAACCCCTAAAACCGTTGCCATGGCCCGGTGGCTCTTCGATATCTGATTGTCGAAAATTAAATGCTGAAGTTTGCCCCGCTCAACCGCCATGAGCACGACCCTGTGGGCGGTGTTCAAAGGTGTAATCACCCGTGATTTCCTTGATCGAAGGCTGATGCAGCCTGCGGGACAGCCCCTTGCACACACGCCGCATCCCAGACAGATATCCTCATTCAGCCGCGCTATTTTCTTTTTTGGATGGCGCGGATCATTGGCAGAAACCAGGGCTATGGCCTCCACCGGGCACGCGTCGGCACATTTTCCGCATCCCGTGCAGGCGTCCTTTTGAACCTGCGGAATGAAATTGGTGGTATGCACCGGATGAAAAATAGCGAATTTCCGTGCGGCGATCATCGCCTCGCAGCAGCAGCCGCAGCAATTGCAGATAAAATTGACGCCTTCGCGGACATTGTCGCCGAACTGGACCAGATGGTGCTCATAAGCGGTTTCCAGAAGCGCCAAGCATTCTGAAACCTCGACCTGACGCGCAAAACCGTGCCGAATCAGAGACTCGGCCGCCGCGTTTAAGGTCATGCAGATCTCTTTGGGTGCATTACAGTCTCTGCCCATATGGGACATCTTGTGGCGACAGTAACAGATACTGATGCCGATGGCTGAAGCGGTTTGAATGACGCTGGTCGCCCGTTCGTAATCGAGTATGAGCAGCCGATTATTTTTTGAAAACGCGCTTTCCTGAACAAAAACACGCCCCAGCTTGGTTTCCCCTTCCACAAACAGCGCTTTTATAAAATCATCCTCAACATTGAGATACTGATAAAACAACTCGCTGAGTACTTTCTGGTCAATGTCGTTTCTGATCCGCATCAGGGAAAATTCAAAAAATCCGGCCATGGGCGGTGGAAGACAAAAAACCCGACGTCCGTTTTCTTCCATATCCATCAAAATCGCCCGTTGACAAAGCACATCCAAAATCTTTCGGGCGGCAATGGGTTTCATTTCCCAGATAGCGGCTGCTTTTTCGACGGAAAACGGCTTTATGGGCAGCAACGACACCAGTTTCGCTTCTTTTTCGGTATAGAAAATCTTAAGGATTTTGTACAAAAGCTTTGATGGAGGCGCGCCCTGGGGAAACCGGTTCAACCGGTCCGCAAGTTGTACATACCCGGATGTTGCGATGTGATGGGCCATGTTCGCCTCATGTAATTCTGTTCGCTGAGCTCACAATTGGCCTCCGGCCCGTTGAATCTGAGCCCCGGAGGAAATGTTGGAATAATGGAATAATGGAATGATGGTGTTGAAGGAATTCTATCTCATTTAAAATCGATGTTTTCATTTTTATACCCATTATTCTACTATTCCAACATCCCATTATCGATGGTGATGTAAAAAGTCTCCTTTTTGTCATTCCCGCGAAAGCGGGAATCCAGTGATCTCGGCGTGTTCTGGACTCCCGCTTTCGCGGGAGTGACATGGTTATTGACTTTTTACGAAGACATCATTATTCCATCCAAATATCTCCTAGCTTCGGAGATGTTTCGTTCACTGAAAACGCGAATGCCGTTTTGTTCAAGCAGCGCCGCAGCAACGCCTTTTCCCGTCTTTTTAATGCCGGAAAAACTGCCGTCATAAATATAGCCGCTCCCGCAGGAAGGGCTCCCTTCCTTGAAAACGGCCAGCTTGATGTCATGACAACGGGCCAGTTCGAGGGCTTTATGCGCTCCGGCTAAAAAAAAGGCTGAAACATCCTGACCGTTGATGTTGATAACAGCGGTTCCGTGGCTTAATACCCGGCGGCCGTCGCCGACGACGATTTCGGCACGGGGTCTGGGCACGGGAAGTCCTCCGGCCACTTCCGGACAAATGGGAACAAGACGTCCTTTTTTACGCCACTGTGTTAGCGTCTCATCTTCAAAGACCAGGACTTTACCATCGTAGCGCACCGGGTTTCCCAAGAGGCAGGCGCTGACCAGCACTTTTTCCATTTTCATCCAAGCCATTTTTAAAAGTTAAATAGGAATCTCAGCCTTTCGCTAACTCATCGGCATAGCCGCGTTTCATAAAATCGTTTCACGATTTTATTTTTATTTGACGCACTGATTTTTTTATATTTTAAATAAAAATAGGTTGCAAATTATAATTTCACTTGTTATTGCGAGCAAACTTTTTCCCCTTATCGATCATAAATAATAAATCAACCATTTGTTTCTGGTGACCAATCTGGAAATGAACCGGCGTATTTACAATGTCTGAAATATATTTTTCCAATGTTCAACTGGAAGAAGACACGGAATATTTCTTATACATCGGCGAGCTCAAAAATTACGGTTTAAACGCCTTTTTAAAAGAAGCCCTGTCCCGCATATTCAGCCGAAAATTCGATTTCATCTCCATTGTTCCGGATATATTCGAGCAATACAACTACGACAATCTCATCGTCATCAACCCCTATGCCGAAACCTTTGAATGCCAATTCGGCGCGCATGTCTGCTGCAGGGTTTCAAGTGACGAATTTGCCGCCGCGGTTTCAAATAATCGCCGCATCCGCGCCTTGATCAAAAGACTCCTGAATCGGCAGAAACATATTTTTATCTACATGTTTGAAAGTCTTCCCGGGATGACCCTGGATGACATTCCCAATGTATCCATTTTGGGGCCGGATAAGCATATTGCAAAACATATCAACAGTAAAATCTACCAGTATCAACATTTAAAAGATATGCTTCCGGTGGTGGATTTTCGCGTCTGCCAAAACTTCGATTCCCTTCTTTCAACGGCACAAGAACTTTTCTTGTCCTGGCCGGATGGACTTTTTGTATCCGGTGAATACAGCGCAGCCGGAGTGAACAGCATCATCGCTTATCATATGGACGACATTAAAAATAAATTTTCAGCACCCGATGAACTCTATCTGATCAGCCGGTTTATACCCCACACGTACGATCCAACGGTGCTGGCCGTTGTCGCTGATGAAGACGATGTTTATGTTGCCGGTGTTGCGGACCAACGCATCGAGAAAGGAAACCGGTTTACCGGCTCCTTTTTTCCTTCCGTCCTGGATGAAAGGATCATTGCAGAACTGGTCGAATATACGCGAATTTTAGGAAAATGGCTGGCCCGGGAAGGATACCGGGGTATTTTCGGGTGTGACTTTCTGGTCGATGAGCATAATAACATCCGATTTCTTGAAATCAATGCCCGAAAACAGGGAACCACGCTGGAATTCTGTTTCACCCTTGAACAGTCGCTGCCGCCGGGCTCGCCCATGCTGCCGGAACTCGAATTCTATGCCGTCACGGAAGGGGTGTTCCCGGTAAATACCGTGGAAACAGTATCCAATCCGAAAAATCTTCATTGGGGCACATTTAACTATAAGATTCAAGATCCTGTTCAAACCGAAGGATACATCCCTCAGAGCGCCCAGGAGCGTGAAGCGTTCAAGAAAGTTGCCCAAGGAAAACTGAAAAAAGATTTTCTTATTTTAGAACACGCCGGATGCGACTTCATTGTAGCACAAGGCGCGTTTATCGCTCGCATCGTAGCCTTGGGACACAGCCCCGTTGATGTTGAGCAAGGTTTAATACAAGGGCAAAAAACCATCGATCTCACGATTATAAAAAAACAGGATCCGGAGAAGCACCATGAATCACAAGATGTCGCAAAATGACCATACGGATGCGTTTACCCGTGAACTGATCGACGGCCTTTTCAGGTGGTCCGATCAAAAGATGTCCGAAATTCCAAAGGCGCCCGACAACCTTTCTTCAGAAATAGACGCTCTTTTTAAAGCCGCCGAAAACACGGAACTCACATCTCCGATCATCGATCTTTTTGTGCGTCTAAAACGCGCCAATGAAAAACTGAATATCTCACCGGATGCTTTCGGGATATCCAAAGATACCCTTATGTTGCTTGCTAAAAAACATCAAAATATGGATGAACACGGGGTTTCCGTCGGGGGACGGGTCAACCGGGCGATTCCCATTGTTGCGCAGGCAAACGAGCGGATTGTCGATTACCTGAACCGGAAAACCATGGAAGCGCCCAGCGGGATTGAGCTGTGGGACAGCATCCTGGAAAACGCCCACCGCATCAGATCGATCCTGGATATCCCCGACCAGGCATGGAACTCCTATTCGGGGCAGCTCCAGCATTGTATTGACTCTGTGGAAAAGCTGTCAAAGATCATCGATCTTCCGGTTCATATTATCGAAGAAGTTGGACGCGTGACTAAAAATTACCGAATGCGCATGACCCCTTACTATGCCAGCTTGATTCGACCCCGTCAAACCAACGATCCCATATTGCTGCAGTCCGTTCCCACCGGTGAAATGGTCGATAACATCGGTATTGAAATCCCGCCGGTTGCAGCGGACCATTCCCCGGCCCGGTTGATCGACCAGTTTTATCCGAGAGTTCTCACCATCAAGGCCACCAATATGTGCGCCATGTACTGCACCCACTGTCTCCGGATTGCCCACATCGGGAAAAAAGACCGGATCTATTCCGATAATGCCTATGAAGAAGCGTTAAACTACATCCGTCATAATACCCGCATCCGGGATGTTCTGATCACCGGCGGGGATGCGTTTGTCCTTCCCAATGAAAAGATCAAAAAAATCCTCAAGGCCTTAGATGACATCGATCATGTCACCATGAAGCGTCTGGGCACGAGGATTCCGGTGACAACTCCCTGGCGAATCGATACCGAGCTTATGGAAATCCTTGAAGAAAGCAATGACAAAAAACCGGTGCGGGTGGTCACTCAGATCAACACAGCCCAAGAAATCACACCGATTTCCAAAAACGCCTTCAAACGGATCTCCAAAAGCGTCAGCGCCGTGTTGAACCAGGCCGTTCTCTTAAAAGGAATCAACGATACCAGCGTCAAGATGTGGAAATTATGTGAAACCATTCAGGAAAGCTATGTCCGGCCGTACTACGTTTTCAATTGCAGCTATCGAAATCCCCAGTTTGCTCATTTCAGGGTGCCGGTGGAAAAGGGAAGAGATATTGTGGAAAGCATGTACGGCAATATTTCCGGTGATGCGGTTCCGCGGTATATCGCTACTGCCGGGGGCAAAATTCCATTGCATCGGAGCAATGTCGTCCGGCATGAAGGGACTGACGTTATCCTGAAAAAACCGTGGAGCGATGAAGAAGTCACATATCCGGATGCCGACCCGGATGCATACGCCAATCCCAACTTTTCCTTTGCCAAAAATAGATGACGACCCATCACCGGATATCCGCATTTCTAAAAACGCGCCGTCAAGAGATGTTTTCCCTTCTTGAAGAAATGGTGCGGATTCAGAGCGGAACTTATAACAAAGCCGGTGTGGACCGGGTGGGACGTCTGATCCTGTCGGTATTTCAACCCCATGCCGTGTCCTGCCGGACTGTGGAACAGGAGTCCTTTGGGAATCATCTGGTTGTCAGGTCCCTTTGCGAAGGACCCTTTGACAAACAAATACTCCTTACCGGACATATGGATACGGTATTTCCCGAAGATACCGGCTTTACCGGGTACAAAGAAGACAGCGCCCACGCTTATGGACCGGGGGTCATCGACATGAAAGGCGGACTTGTTGCCGGTATTTTCGCCCTAAAGGCACTGGATAGTGAAACACTGTTGAAAAAAATACCCCTCACCTTCATATTCAATTCCGATGAAGAAATCGGATCCCCCGGCTCAAAAGCACTCATTCAGCAGGAGGCCGCTAAAAGCGCCTTTGCGTTTGTTCTGGAAACCGGGGGTCGAAACGGAGAAATCGTCACCGGCCGGAAAGGCAACATGTCCCTTAAACTGAGCATTAAAGGCAAAGCAGGGCATGCGGCTTTTGCCGGAAAGGAAAAGGCCAGCGCTGTTCTTGAACTGGCCCATAAAATCATTGCCCTTGAATCCTTGAATGATCCGGACCGGGGAATCACCGTCAATGTGGGAAAAGTAAACGGCGGAATAGGCCCCAACACCGTTGCGGATCATGCCATGGCCCGGATTGATTTCAGATTCACCAAACCGACGGACAAGGTAAACCTGGAAAACAGCATATCCGAAATTATCCAAAGAAACGACGTGCCCGGGACCGGTTCCGGTTTTACCGTATTGAGTTCAAGACCCCCCATGCCCGCATCTGCAAAAAACAAAAACCTGTTTAAAGCGGTTCATGAAACGGCACAATCCCTTGGATTTTCAGTGGCTGAAGAATTCAGAGCCGGCGTATCGGACGCCAATGTGATTGCCGGAGAGGATACGCCGGTCATCGACGGGTTAGGGCCCATCGGCGCCATGGATCACAGTGAAGATGAATTTATGATCAAAGCGAGTCTCATGCAGCGGTCTTCTTTGATTGCCTGTGCCTTAATAGATTGCTGGGAGAGATATCGGAAAGGTCTTTTGTTCTGATAACGGTCTTTAAAAACCATTAATTTTCCCCTAATTGAACGAAAGTCGAGGATGCCCCATGTTCAAGGCTTCAAGGGCGAAGCCGTCCCGCCGTTGGCGGGACTGCGAGCCCTTGATAACGAAGAAGATGGGGTGTTATAGGCTTTCGCTCAATTAAGGGATCACTTCTTTGGCAAATACGGCGTCAGATCGTTAACATATTCGGACAAAATTTTGAACCCGGCGCTGCTTAATACATTCATCGCCTTGTCCTTATCTTGCAATTTCACTCGCATCACCAGATGATAGACACCGGGGTATTCATTTTCAGGCCAGGTCACCAGGCTGCGAATGTTGATTTGCTCTTCCTTCAAAATCCTCGAAACCTCGGCGACAATCCCAATGCGATCTTCGACCAGG
>JBAUWG010000169.1:0-2008 GCA_049583675.1 Desulfobacterales bacterium
TGTGCGGGCGTTTTGCCGTATTGCTGAATACAGATGCGGTGCTGATGAAAGGATCGGTCGAGACGATCTACGATTTCATGGAAAAAACCCCTGATGCGGGCATGGCCTGCGGTCAGCTTTTGAATTCTGATGGATCCAGACAGAATTCAATCGCCAATTTCCCTGGTCTGCCGTCTTTATTGTTAAATGAAACATTGCTGAGAATGTTATTGCCCGGACGATATCCGAGCAAACGAAAAGAATATAAAATCCCCATTGAGGTCGATTCATGTATCGGCGCATGTTTGATGGCCCGAAAAAAAACCATGGATCATGTCGGTCTTTTAGACGAAGACTATTTTTTTTTCTTTGAAGAAACCGATTGGGCCAGGAGAATAAAACAGTCGGGGTGGAAAATTTATTTTGTGCCAACCGCCAAGATCGTTCATTTTCAAGGCCGGAGTGTGGGCCATAATGTAGGATCCAGGATTTTATTCTATCGCTCGCGCTATATTTATTTTAAAAAATGGCACCGGGATGTTTACGGTCTTGCGAAGGGGGTCATTTTTTTTCGTCTGTTGATGAATGCCGCATTCAGCTTTATTGGATTCATTGCGACCTTAGGGTTTAATGTCGGCATTGGGACAAGGCTTAAGACCTATGTCAAGTTGATTGTCTGGCACCTTGAGGGATGTCCGGATGAAAGCCGGGTATAATTAATATGTTGGTCAAGGGGAATACCTTCACATCAAGAGATATCCGCAACATTTTGTTGATTCAGCTTGGCGATATAGGGGATGTGGTGTGGGCGACGCCGACTTTCCGGGCGGTAAAAGAGACCCATCCAAAGGCAAATGTTTCCGTTCTCTTAAGGGAAAATATCGGATTGCTGTTGGAAGCAGACCCTCATATTCATAAAATCTTTGAAGTAAAGCAGGATAGAGAGAATCTTATTAAAAAAATAAAAGGGCAATACAGGCTTCTCAGGGCTTTACACAATGAGCGATTCGACTTGGTTTTCGACCTTCGCCTGGATGACAGGGGCGCTTTTATGGCCTTTCTTTCAGGCGCGCCTGTGAGAGTTGCAATAACTTGCCCCGGTGTTTTGTGGCGTAACCGGCTGTTTACCCATATTGTGGTTCCGCCTGCTCCCAAAGAAAAGATTTTCGGTGCTGCCGAACAATCTCTTCGACTTGTAAGAGAATTTGGCATTGATACAAAAGACACCGCTCCCAAGCTCTGGGTTTCAGAAAAAGCAAAAAGGCAAGCAGAAAAACTTTTAGATGGTGGTAATATAACGACTTTTCACCGATGGGTTTCACTGAACCCTTTTTCGAGATGGCAATACAAAGAGTGGGGGTATGAAAAATGGGTGCATCTCGTTGACTGGCTATGGGAAGAATATGGAATCCCGACGGTGATTGTCGGGGCGCCGTCAGAGAGGGAAAGAGCAATTAATATTGTCGATAAATGCAAGGGGCGGATTTTTAACGTCACCGGTAAAACCACGTTGGATGAGCTCGCGGCACTACTCCGTCTGAGTAGTTTGCATGTGGGCGTGGACAGCGCGGCGCCTCACATTGCCGCTGCTGTGGGCACTCCTACACTGACTGTTTATGGCCCAAGTGATTGGAGAGACTGGGCGCCTCTTGGTAAAATACACAGGGTCGTAACACCTGACCAAGACTGTGTCCCTTGTCATCAGAAAGGTTGTGACGATTCCGGCATAAGCAAATGTTTTGAAACATTAAAGGTCGACAAGGTAAAACGAGCCATTCAGGTATTTTTGGACAACAGCCCCCGGCTATAAACCGGGAAGATTAAAAAAATATGAAAAAAATTGCATTTGCATTAGAAAATTTCAGCCGTTATGCGGGTGGGGCGGAATCGTACGCGATCTCTCTTGCCTGTTTTCTTATAAAAAACGGATGGCAAGTTCATTTCTTCGGGGAGACATGGGATGGTGAACCTGAATGCGCGATTTTCCATAAAATAACCATCCCGAAATATCTTCCAGCATGGTTGAAGT
>JBAUWG010000170.1:0-9357 GCA_049583675.1 Desulfobacterales bacterium
GGCCGCGGCCGAGCTCGTAGCGACATTTTCATTCATCGTCTGTATTCCCTGGGCAGCCTGGGCAACGTTACCGGCAATATCTCTGGTGGTGGCCGACTGTTCTTCCACCGCGCCGGCGATGCTGGAGACAATCTCATTGACATCATCGATGATCTTTGAAATCTGATCGATTTCCGTTACCGTTGCATTGGTCGCCCCCTGAATGGCACCGATTTTTCCTTTGATTTCCAAAGTGGCTTCAGCGGTTTGCTTGGCAAGATCTTTGATTTCATTGGCCACTACGGCAAACCCTTTACCGGCCTCACCGGCCCTTGCCGCCTCAATAGTGGCATTTAACGCCAGCAGGTTGACTTGTTCAGAGATATCGGTAATGGCCTCGACCACCTTACCGATTTCATGGGCCGCGCTGCCGAGTTCATCAACCTTGTTCGAAGCACTTTGCGTCTGAACCACGGCACCGCCGGTAATGCTGCTGGCTTTCTCGGAATTTCGGGCGATCTCGTTAATGGTCGCGGTCATTTCTTCAGCTGCATTCGCAACCATGTTGACGCTGTCAGCCGCCTGTCCCATGTTTGAAGCGACCGAATTCATATTGGCACTCATCTTTTCAGCCGCCGAAGCTGCCGTATTTGACTTCCCGGACATGCTGCCGGCACCTTCGAACATCTGCCCGGAAAGCTTTGAAAGTTTTTCGGAAGATGAACCCAGCATATTCGCATTTCCAGCGATGGCATTAATAATTCCCTGCAGCTTTTCCATAAAAACGTTAAACCATTTCGAGAGTTCGCCGACTTCATCTTCGCTTTTGATCTCAAGCCGTTTGGTAAGATCTCCCTCACCTTGGGCAATATCCTTGACAATTTCGATCGTGTTCTTAATCGGTCTCGTGACAATGTGCGATAAAGAGACATAAATAGTCGCACAGAGGATAATGACACCGATAAATCCCAAACAAACCAGTATAGCGGCAATCGATTGCATGGCCTTTGTCTCGGCATTTTTTGTGTTGTCGATCATCGCTTCCGTTCGCGTCGATACTTTTTTCATCTCGGATGCGACACTCGAAAAATTGAGGCCTACCTCAACCGAACCCACAACCTCTTTATCAAATCTTATGGGTCGGTTAATTATTTTTGCATCCTTATGTTCAGAGAGTTTTTTGGTTAATACTTTTTGGTCTTTATCGTAAAAAGTCACAAAAAGCACATCGGGATCTTTTGAACTGTTATCGGCAGTTTGTTGGAGCGTATCAAAATCGTATCCAACGATCAGGCTGGATGCATTTTGCGCCATTAAATTGGCAATGGATTCTCCTTTTCGCGTAATCGCATTGTGGAGCATTTGTTCTTCGTTTGATTTTTCGCTTTCCAGTAGACTGATAAAACCTTTCACTTCTTTGGATTGAGAACTTTTAACGGCAGTGATAACGGCGATGGTCAGTCCCACCATAAAAATAATTGTCATTACTGAAACGATGGATATAAACTTAGTCGTGATGCTTTTTCTTTTCATGCTTAATCTCCGAAGATACCGTATTTGATCGTTTTCAAGCATTGGGACACCGGAGCATAATCAAGCGGTTGGGTCCATCCGACAATCTTGGCTGATCTTGCGGCCATTGAATCTTTAGGCATGTCTATCAGCGCAGCAGCGACCTTATCGGCAATGCCTGCCGGTGTATTTTTACCGGCAGCCATAGGCCATTCCGGATAAAGACGCGTACTGTGAACAAAAGGCAAATCGTCTTTAACCGGGTGGATAATCCTGAAGTCGCTTAGTTTGATCTTGCCTTCTTCCTGCATCCGTTCCAGTGTGTCGGAACGAACGGTACCCACATCAGCGGTTCCGTTTTGCACCGCCAGAACCACATTGTCGTGCTTTTTCCCTTCGAGAACCGATGCAAAATCGGTTTTGGGTTGAATTCCGTTTTCGACCAAAAGCCGCCACACCATGCTCCCGCCGCCAAAGGATGAATATTTAACGCACATGAACCTTCTTCCTTTAACCTGTGAAAGTTCCTTGATATCGCTGTCTTGACGGACAAAAAGCACCCCGCCGAATTGTTTCAATGCTTTTCCTCCCCTTGAATTGATCATCGTTGCAATGGCATGAACGCCGTATTTTTTTTGCATGATGACGTAAAATGCGGGGTTGGCCAGCAAAAAGTCGATCTTTCCGGATTTTATAGCCGGTTCGATGGCCGTAAATTTGAGGGGTATGGTGTTAAATTTCTCTCCAAGTTTTTCACTCAGGTATGCTCCGGTCGCGCCCCATTCTTTCATGCACAAGGGCGCCCCCCTTTTGGCGAGTACACCGATTTTATAGCCGGCATGCGCCTGCATTGAAAAAGCAATACAACACAGTAATGACACCCAAAGAATCCCTAACCGATTTTTTATGACAATCCTCATTAATTCATTCCTCCTGATAAACTTCCTTCAGTCATTTGACATTCGACCTATATTTTTACAAGTGCCTAAAGTTAAGGAAGCGCTAACGCGCTGTCGTTAAAATATAATTGGCCAGATCATCTTTAAAATTTTAGCTCACTTCAGCTCATTTTAGGCAATTTTAACTTTTATTCAGGAATTAGCCTGGAGATACTGATGAACGCTTCGCATCAGTTTTTCCCGGTCCATCTTGATCTGGTAGTCGTCGATACCGACGGCGGCGCCTCTGGCGATATCTTCTTCACCGGCCATGGTGGTCAATGCAATGATCGGCATTCGGGAAAACCGGGGGTCGCTTCTGATTTTTTCGGAAAGTCCATACCCGTCAAGATTCGGCATTTCGATATCGGTTACGACCAGCGATATTTCATCGGAATGCTGCTGAAGCAGGTCCCAGGCCTCGATTCCGTCTACGGCGCCGATAACCGAGTAGCCTTCTCCCTCCAGAAAACTTTTGACCTGGTTTCGAAAAAAATTGGAATCTTCGGCATAAAGGATGCCGGCGGCTTTCCCACCGGTGGTCCGAATCGTATCTCTTTCGGGAAACCACTCCGGATTAAGGTTATGAACCAAGCCATAGACATCCACGAGCAACGTCGTATGATCACCGATGATGGTCGACCCTAAAATACCGTCCTGTTTCAATGTCTCGCCGTCGACTTCAACGGCGATTTCTTTGGCATCGACCGGCCCTACCGCCATAATGCCGACCTCTTTATCGGCGATATTGACGACGATCACCAAAAGATCCTCTTTGGGGGTTAAGGGTTTCACCCGGGCCACCTGATCGATGGTGAACAATGCCAGACTTCCGCCGCGATATTTCATAACCTTTTTCCCGCCGACTTCCTCGACCTCCGTCTTTTTTATTTTCTCAATACGTTCAACGTGATTAATCGGAATGGCAAACTGCTCGTCTTCGGAACTTCTGAAAAGCAGTATGGAATGCCTGTCTTTACTTGATTTCTGCGCCTCATCATGCTCCACGGCCACTTCGGCCGCTCTCGTGCTGCCTTCCACAGAAGTCAAACCCGCCATATGCGCGAGATTCCCTACATCGAGAATCAACGCCACCCGTCCGTCACCCATGATGGTCGCGCCGGCATATTCCTTGCACTTCTTGAGATGCCGCCCCAATGGTTTAACGACAATTTCTTCGGAATCGTTCAACTCATCAACCACAAGACCGTATTTCATGGCACCTGTGAAAACGACAACGATGTTCAGTGCACTTGACGCATGGTAACGCCTGTCCAGGGGATTTCGCTGGACGGGTATGGATGTCTGTTCCGGGATTTTTTCTGCTTCGGGTTCGGACCTTGATGTCGAATTTTCTTTACATGAATCATCATCCTCAAAATACGGGCTTTTTTTGGACCGCCGGTCTGCAATATTTCGCCGGCGTTCTTTTCTATCCATGCCGTCATGTGGATGCGCATAAGTCGATTCAGTCCCGATCACGTCGGTCAGTTTTATCAGGGGTAAAAGATTACCGCGCAATCTCACCACTTCCGCATCCCCAACGATTTCCACCCGGCTTTTCACCTGATTGGCGGGAATTCTCAAAAGTTCTTCCAAATTGACCTGCGGTATGGCATATCGCTCGCCGCCGGCGACAATAATCTGGCTGGGAATAATGGCCAGCGTCAGCGGCAGTTTTATTCGTATGGTCGTGCCTTCACCCAACTCTGAATCGATGTCGATGACCCCCCCCAGCCTGTCCAAATTGGTCTTGACCACATCCATACCGACCCCTCGCCCGGAAACATCGGTGATCTTTTCAGCCGTTGAAAATCCGGGCATAAAAATGAGGTTTATTTTTTCCTTCTCGGACATCATTCTGGCCTGATCTTCGGTAATTAATTTCCTAGCCACTGCGGCGGCTGCAAGTTTTTTTCCATCCAGCCCCTTTCCGTCGTCGCAAATTTCAATGTTGACCTGTCCCGCCTCATGATAGGCTTTCAGAATAATTTTTCCGACAGGGTTCTTCCCCATCTTTTCCCGGTCTTCAGGGAGCTCGATCCCGTGATCCACCGAATTTCTCACCAGGTGCGTCAAAGGATCGCCAATGGCTTCTATGATGGTTTTATCCAGCTCGACCTCTTTGCCGTTCAAAGACAATTCCACCTTCTTTTTCAAATTTTTCGCCAGATCACGAACAACACGCGGGAATTTATTCAACACGATCCCGATGTTCTGCATCCGGGTCAGCATGATAGCTTCCTGGAGCTCGGAAGTAATCAAATCGATTCGCTGTCCGGATGTTTCCGCCGCCCTCGGATCGCCGGAAGAGATGGCCTGAAGCAGCTGATTTCTGCTCAACACCAGTTCCCCTGCCAAATTCATGAGCGTGTCTAAAAGGCTTACATTGACCCTTAAGCTTGTATCGGATGTACCCTTGACGGTTTTTGTGTCTTCGATGTCCGATATCGCCGGATTTTCTTTTTCCGCATCTTCATCGATTGAATCATGTATCTTTGCATCTTTCTGAACGTCCTTTTCCGGGATCAATGCAGGATTGTCGCCGAATACATCTTGAGACGGATTTTCAAAGGGGAAAACATCCACGACAGGTTCTAAATGTTCTGATATGGATTTAACCTGAAAATCCTCGGTCAGTTCAAAAATTTGTTCTTCATCTATCTCAAAGAGCAAATTGATATCCTCTGGCCCCAAGACGCTGGCAAACAGGATGCCAATGGGAAATCGTTCCGGAAGTTTTTCTTCACGAAGCGATCCTACGGCCTCCATGATGATCTGTTTCTCTAGAATCATTCCGGCCGACTCAATTTCATGAAGAAAATCCAAGGCTGCTTTATTCTTTTTATGGACATCATGAATCAGATCGATTCGCACCAGATAAATATTTTTCCCCCCTTTTCTTCCTGCGGAAATCATATCTTCCGAAATTTCAAGGCCGCCGCCTGCTTGGTCGGGGAATGAAACCAGAATGGGGGTCAAGGAATCGTCTTTTCCCCCGGTGTTCATTTCTACCCCTGTTTCTTGTTGTACGGTCATTTTATTGGTAATCGACACCAGCGATTCAATGTGATGCAATATATCGATCTCGTTACTTCGGGTGACATTGTTAATCAGTTCGACCAGCTTATCCGAGGCCAGTAAAAGAATGTTGATGATTTCAGGGACCGGAACCATTTCCCGGCTTCGAATTTTCCCTAAAATATTTTCCATTTCATGGGTAAGGTTTTTGATGTTGGTGAGCCCCATAAAACCGGCTCCGCCTTTTATGGAATGCGCGGCGCGGTAGACCTTATTGACTAAATTCTCATCGATATCGGCGCCGCCGGCCTCGATACCCAGCAGATCGTTCTGAATATCCGCCAGATGTTCCAGGGACTCATCGATAAATATCTTCAAGGTTTCATCAAACTGAATGCTCATCTAAAAACCTCCTGCTTAGGAAATGCTGCTGAATATACCCGGATCGATGCGGAGCTCGATCAGAGTGTTATTGGTTATTCGTTATTCTATTTCCAGATGTGCACTCAACCCCAACGCATTTATAAGGGTATCGATCTCATGCGGTACATTTTTCAGGACCATCTTTGCGCCGGCATGGCTCAGAGTATTGTGAGTGGCGGCAATAACACTGAGTCCCACCGGATCGGCGGATTTTACGTTTTTAAAGTCCAGCGTGAGTTGAGAGACGCCTTGGTCTATGGTTTTAAACAACTTTTTATTCAAGCTTTCAGCATTTTCTGCGATGATATCCCTTCCCGGCCGAATGATTTTCTTTTCCGTTTCCTTGTTTTTTTTCCCCACTGTTTTTCCCCACTTTCCAATAGATTGTATAATTTTGACCGAATATAAACCGCTCAAAGACATCATTTTGAACTTAGCGGTTTCAAAATGCATGCCAGTCGGCTGAAAATCATGTGTAAAAATTAAATGAGACCGTGAAATACCGCCGTGCAACCATCGGCACCATCTTTTTAAAAAAGATAAAATATATGATTGTTTTCATCCGGTTAACAATGAATTTATAGACCTTCGATGAACCATCTGTTGTTTGCCGTCTTGATTCTATGATCCGATGGTGATTGAAAAAATTCAGGGGTCGGCCCCGGAATGATACCCCGCGAAATCCGGTTTGCTTTGGTTTGCTTCGTCACTTCTTTGACGTCACTCGATGATTTTTTGACGAATATAACAGCGATGAAATCCCAAATCACAAAACTCAAATTACAGATAATATTTAAATCAACGCCGACGCGTTCTGACTAACAATATGAGGCCTGCGTACACGGGGGTAATGTATTGACATATTGTCCGCAGTCGGATAATCATCATTTTACACAGCGTGTTACAGATAACTTCCTTTGACGATACGAAGCCGGAAGATTCACCCATGAAGATGTCGGGCGCTCAATATTTTTTAAAATCCAAAATCCATCGAGTGCTGCGGAAATCGACCGATAATTACAGCAAACTCATGGGCCAGGTATTGCTGAAAAGAGGTATCGTCACCGACGAACAACTCCAAAGCGCCCTTAAAGTACAAAAAGAGAAACTTTACACACTGGGCAGGGCCGTTCGCCTGGGGCAAATTATCGTAGAGTTGGGTTATGCTCAGGAAAACGACCTGGTTAAAGCGGTCAATGATGAATATCAGATTTCCGTTAAAACCCTTTCCGATGACATCAGGGGGCTGGTTAAAAAACAGCGCGACAGTTTTTCCGAAGGTCTTCCGACACCCCGTATTCCCATCTGGCTGCAATTTTTTGCGGCGACCATGGTGATTATTATCACCACTGTTTCCGTAATGAGTTTTTTCATTTTAAGACAGCAAAGAGAAAGACTTTACAACCAGACCCTGCAAATCGGCAAGATCAGTCTGAACTATTTCAGCGGCAATGCGGCCATTCCTTTGCTTGAAGACAATGTTTTAAGGCTGAATACACTGATAAAAGACGCCGCTAACGTTCAAGGACTCCTTTATGCGATCATCGTCGATCACAACCAGGTGATAAAAGCGCATACGGACGTCAGCAAGATCGGAACAAAATTTAAACAATTTTCGAACATTACCCACCAAAAAAAGGAAGACGATGTCTCATATTTTACTTACTTTTCTCCATCGGGAAAGCACGTACTCAATTTAACCCGCCCCATTGTTTTTAAGAACAAGGACTTAGGTGAGGTTCATGTGGGGATTTCCATCGATTTTATTGAAAAATTAATCCATAAGGCGCAACTGACCATCATCGTCATCACCTTTTTCATCATCATATTCAGCAGTGCCGTAGCGGTTTGGCTCGGATTCCATTTTTCCCGTCCCATATCCAACCTTGTCCAGGCCACCAAAGAAATCGGCGCCGGAAATTATCGACATAAAATCATATTGGCAAGAAACGACGAGCTTGGAAGCTTATCCACCGCCTTTAACCGCATGGGTGATGAACTCTGGAAAAATTCACTCATGCAAAAATCTTTCGGCAAATATATCGGCCCCGAAGTTCTTGAAATGATCATGGCCAATCCCGAAAGCATCTGGCTGAAGGGTCACAGAAGCGAAGCAACCGTTATTTTTGCGGATATCAGAGGATTTTCAACCTATTCCGAGGTCAAAGAGCCTGAAGAAATTATCGAAAAGTTGAACCAGTATTTTGAAATTGCAACATTGGTGATAAAGAATCACGGCGGATATGTCGATAAGTTTATCGGTGATGCGGTTTTAGGCGTTTTCGGCGTTCCGGTCTATCATGAAAATCATGCCGCAAGGGCGGTACAAGCTGCCATGGATATGCAAAAAGCATTTTTAAAAAAACGAGAAGGTGACAACGATCTCCTTCGATCCGTAGGTATCGGAATCAATTCAGGGGTTGTGGTATCCGGCAATATCGGGTCTCAGGATCGAATGGAATACACGGTTATCGGCGACTGCGTAAACCTGGCCGCACATATGTACCGGCTCGCCAACCCCGGTGAAATCATTATCAGCAAAAGTGTCTATGATCCGCTAAAGCAAATACTCGAAGTCAATCCTCTCCCTGTGCAATATATTAAAGGCAAATCAGAACCGGTGGAAACGTTTCGATTGCTTCGCATAAGGGAGAACCAGGATGCCTGAACCGTCCCACCGAAAACACATCATATTTTTGATACTCTTTTTGCCGGGCTTTTTATTCCTATCCGCCTGCAGCATCAACCAATCGATTTTTCATAAGAATTCTCACGCGCAGGTTTATCACGATTTTGTTCTTGTGAAGACACCCGCAGGCGCTACGCTGTCATCCCTTTCCGCCAGATACCTGAAGAACCCGGACAAGGGTTGGCTGATTGGAGAATTCAACCGGATCACCAGGGTTCGTCCGGGACAACAGCTGGTGATTCCATTATCGCCTTTCTACAGAGGCGGCTTAAAGGCGGATGGTTATCAAACGGTTCCGATATTGGTCTATCACAATTTTTCAACAACCCGGTCAGAGAAAATGACCCTGGCCAAGGATGACTTCGACGCCCAGATGAAGTACCTGAAAAAAAACCATTACCACATCATTTCTCTGGACCAATTGATGGATTTTATCGATTACAAGGCACCGGTCCCTGAAAAATCCATCGTCATCACATTTGACGATGCATGGCGCTCCGCTTATGATATCGCGCTTCCAATATTGAAGAAATACGGCTTTACGGCGACCTTTTTTATCTATACGGATTTTATCGGCGGCGGCAAAGCATTGTCGTGGAAAAATATCAAAGAACTTTCAGAAATGGGATTTGATATTCAATGCCAGACAAAAACGCACCGCAATCTTTCAATCCTCCAAAAGAACGAATCCTTTAAAGAATACTTCACATCCCTTGAAATGGAGATCACTTATCCCAAAAAGCTGTTGAAAAAAATGCTGAAAAAAGACTGTCGATATCTGGCATACCCCTATGG
>JBAUWG010000171.1:0-2922 GCA_049583675.1 Desulfobacterales bacterium
ACCGTTTGAAGACACCAGCTACAAACCGGAATTTTTTTTCCTGTCACCCAATATCGGCGTTCCCTGGGCTACCGGTTTATTTGTCAAAACCGGTTTTCAACACGAATCCAACGGACGCGGAGGAGAATTGTCACGCAGCACCAATTTTCTGTATGTCAAACCCATCTACATTTACTATTGGCCGAAGTATAAACTGGGCTTTCTCGTTTCACCGAAAATCTGGGCCTATATCTTCAATGACGACGTAAACAATCTCGACTTAAATGACTACCAGGGATATTTCGATTTGGAAATCAAGGCGGGCCAGGCAGACGGCTTTGTTCTGGGATCGCATTTTCGGTATGCAAAGGAAGGGGGATCCATGGAACTTAATCTCACCTATCCGCTGAGTCAATATGTGTTTAAAAACCTGAACCTGTATTTTCAGATCCAGTATGTCAATGCTCTGGCGGAAAGCTTGCTCAATTTCAGGGACAGGACCGAAGCGCTGCGCCTCGGATTTGCCATAGTCCGATAAAATCGTGTAACGATTTTATAAAACGCGGCCATGCCGCTCAATTTGATGAAAGGTTGTCCAATACGAATTCAATGTAACTGATCGGCGATTGTATGTGATCACGGAAATTGCTTCACTGCGATACGTTCCGTAAATTTTCTAAGGCAAAATCAGACAATCTGCCACCAGTTCCCACAGGTACTTCACCTCAAGATCTTCAAAACCGTATTCGTCTTTGACATTATTCAGCTGCCCGTGACAGCTATGGCATGGGACCACGATCATCTTCGCATCTGTGGCCTTGATCTGTTCGAACTTTTTCCGGGCATAAAAAATACGCTCGTCATTGTAACCGGTGGTCAGGGCGCCGCCGCCACCGCCGCAGCAGATTTGATCCATTTTATTGGGATAAAGATCAATCCAGCTTTCTATACATTGATCCAGAATCCAGCGAGGTTCTTCAAAATACCCATAGCCGAAGCGTTTTTGAGCTCTTCTTCCATAATTGCATGGATCATGATAGGTGGCACGTTCCGTGAATCTCGATTTATCCAGCCGGATGCGACCTTCTTTGATATACGTTATCAACAGATCAAAAACCGTCACAAATCGAAATTTATTGAACGCCTCGGGATAATATGTTTCAAGACCCGACCGGGTCGCAAGATAGGCATGCCCTCATTCTGGCCAGAGAAGGGTTTTGACCTCCAGCCGCTCCATCTGCTCCACGATCCGGCCGGCCATCACCTTCATGGCGTCATCGTCGCCGGTAAAATATCCCCAACTGGTTCCCTCCCAGTTTTCCGAGGTTACGGTCCAGTCTTCTTCGGCCACATGAAAAATCTTCCACCAGTGTTTTAAATCCTCGGTATGGGTATTGACCAGCTTGTTGTGTATGGTGGTGAGTATGTTTGCCCCCTTTTTATCAACAGGCGCTTTAAACCCTTCAAAGCCGGGTTCCTCTGCGACTTCTTCGGCCACATCCTCGATGATAAACTTAAAATCTTCCTTTGGCAGGCGAAGATTATTGCCGGTCTCCAGCGCCGCAACAAGGCCCTTGTGTAAAATTCCCGGAACTTTTTCACGGTCTCTTTTGGATCGAATGTTTCGAACCAGATCCGGGATCTCGATCTGCATGGGACAAACATTTTCGCATTTGCCGCACATCGTGCATATCCACGGCCATCGGGCATCGACCAAGTCCTCGACAAGTCCCAAAGAAGCCATTCGAACCAGCATGCGCGGATCCGTTTCATCGACGCCCGAAGCCGGACAGGCACTTGAACACAGGCCGCATGTCACGCAAAAATCCTGTAAAAACGGCCAGGTCCTGCATCGGGTATGATCGAGCTGATCCATATCGATGATTTCAGATGGTGATGTCATAAGTTATCGTTCCTCTTTCCTGTTTCCTATTTTCTCTTTCCTATTTCCTGTATTTCCCATAATGGTTCGGACAGCGCTGGATCTTCCGACCACTAGTTCTTCCTCAACCTGCTGGGACCGAGTTTTGCAATGGCCTCTTCAAAAAAATTTGCGATTCGGGCAAATTCCGCTCCCATATTGGACGCAAGGGTTTGTATTAAAAGGCGCTCTTTTTCAAAACCGATCCGGGAAAACATTTCTCGTATTTGCGCCACCGTTTGATCCGCATAGATGTTGCCTTGCTCCGAATGGCAGTTTCCTTTATGGCAGGTCAACACCATCACCCCGTCAGCGTTGTTTCCCAACGCCCCAAAAATATGGTCGTAGGACAGGGCGCCCGAGCACGGCACTTCCACCACCCTCAACCCTTGGGGCAGATGTTGTCCCATGCATATCGCCAAATCCCGGGCCTGGGCCGCCGATCGGCGGCAGCAAAACGCCACGATAAACGGCACAAAGGTTGTTTGTGTTTTTATATTGCTGCCGGTTCCGACCAGCGCTGATATGACTTCGGGCTTAAGATCTGCGATACAAACTGCATGCCTTGGACAGTGCGCCGCACATATGCCGCACCGCTCGCAAGCATCCGGCATTACCGCCACCCGGCTATTCAGCGTTATCGCATGATACGGACAAAGACGATAGCACGTCAGACATCGTATGCACTGTCCGTCATGGACTTGTGCCTTTTCAGCCTTTGCTTTTGTTTTTTCTCCTGAAAAACCCGTGACGGCAAGTGCGGCGTTTTCAGCGTCGATTCTTTGGTCGTCGACATCCTGTATGCTTCTTGACGGACCCGCAACCATAATCCCTTTTCTGTTGGTCAACACAGGATATCTATGAACATTGTCCGCCTGGACAAATCCGCTGACATCTATTTCGATATCAAATATTTTTGCAAGATCGGATGCGTATTCAGAAGGGACGATGGACTCGTCCACCACCGTCATATCCGGCGTCAGTCTGAAATTTTTTGATGTTATTTCATCGAAAAACTCGAT
>JBAUWG010000172.1:0-2279 GCA_049583675.1 Desulfobacterales bacterium
CGATCGAGGCGCAGTTGATAACGCCGATTGCCATGGAGAAGGAAGTTCGCTTTGCGGTACGCGAGGGTGGTCGTACGGTGGGCGCAGGGGTCGTCAGTGAAATTATCGAATAAAAGGAAAGAGTTAAGGTAATGATAACGAATACCAAGATCAGGATCCGGCTCAAGGCTTACGATCACAAGCTGTTGGATCAGTCTGCTACGGATATTGTTGATACAGCGACAAAGACCGGCGCCAAGGTGGTGGGACCGATCCCCTTGCCGACACGGATCAATAAGTACTGTGTGCTGCGTTCGCCTCACATTGATAAAAAATCACGTGAGCAATTTGAAATGCGAACACACAAAAGACTTTTAGATATCCTTGAGCCCACGCAACAGACAGTAGATGCGTTGATGAAGCTGGATCTTTCGCCGGGGGTCGATGTCGAGATAAAGCTTTAGTTTGCCATCCTCCATTTAGGGGTTTGAGGGGTTGGGGGGTATGACAATTGATGATTTTCAAACCCCTAAATTCTTGGTTCCCGTCAAGACTGAGCAATCATACCTGCTAATAACTGAGGCGATTAGAAAGATAATGCCTGTTCACAAGGGATGTGTTTGGCTATGAGTAGAGGACTTTTAGGAAAAAAATTGGGGATGACGGGGGTGTTCACCCCGCAAGGACGATATATCCCGGCTACGGTTATTGAAGCCGGCCCGTGTGTGGTCACCCAGATCAAAACCAAGGCTGCGGACGGTTATGATGCGCTGCAACTGGGATTTGGCGCCAAAAAGACAGAACGGGTGAACAAACCGCTGCAGGGCCATTTTAAAAAGAGCGGTGAACGATGCTTTGAATATGTGAAGGAATTTGCGGTTGAAAATCCTGCTGATTTCAATGTTGGTCAGGAAATCACCGTTGAAATGTTCAAGGTAGGCGAGAGAGTCGATGTCGCGGGGAAAACCAAGGGACGCGGTTTCGCCGGCGCCATCAAGCGCCATGGTTTTCATCGCGGTCCCATGACCCATGGCAGCAAGAATGTTCGTCCGCCGGGATCCATCGGTTCGAGCGCCTGGCCCAGCAGAGTGGTCAAAGGCAAGAAAATGCCGGGTCATTTCGGTGATGATCGCAGGACGATTCGCAATCTTGAGATCATCGACATCCGCTCCGACGACAATTTGATTTTGGTAAAAGGGGCGGTTCCCGGAGCCGAACGCGGCCTGGTGACTGTTAATAAACTCAAATTCAAACGAGATTAAATGATCCGGTGACATGGATTGACAAGGTGAATGAGGAAAGATATGCCGGTCTTAGATGTCCAAAATGTAGAAGGCAAAAAAATCTCCCAGGTGGAGCTTGCGGATGATGTTTTCGGTGTGCCGGTTAAAGCCAACGTCCTGCATCAGGTCGTCACCATGCAGTTGGCCAACCGACGAGCAGGTACCGCCGCTGTCAAGCATCGCGGCGATGTAAAGGGCAGCACGAGAAAGCTTTACCGCCAGAAAGGAACGGGCCGTGCACGCCGGGGAGACATAAAGTCCCCTCTGTTGCGGGGCGGCGGTGTTGTATTCGGACCTGATGGAAGAAATTATACCCAAAAAGTTCCCAAGAAGGTCAGAAAGCTGGCACTGAAGATGGCGTTGAGCAGCAAGTTGAATGAAAATGAGGTGATGGTGCTGGACCGGTTTGAACTGGAAAAAATTAAAACCGGCGCCTTCGTCGATGTCCTGAAACAGTTGAAGCTTGAAAATGCTCTGTTTATAACCGAAAAAAAGAATGAGAACTTGGAACTTTCATCCCGCAACGTGCCGGACGTGAAAGTACTCAGAAGCGAAGGCTTGAATGTCTACGACATTCTTAAATACCGGACATTGGTTCTGCTGGAGCCTGCGGTAAAGAATATTGAGGGGAGACTGCGCGCATGACTGCACATGAGATTATCATAAGACCCCTGATCACCGAAAAAACCAGTATCCAAAAGGAAATGTTCAATCAGGTGAGTTTCGAGGTCGATCGGCGGGCCAATCGGATTGAAATCAAGCGGGCGATTGAGACTATTTTCAAGGTCAGGGTTGCCGACATAAAAACGATGCAGATGATGGGTAAAACCAAACGCCGGGGACGGACCCTCGGCAAACGGCGTGACTGGAAAAAAGCGATTGTTAAATTGACGCCCGGGGCAAAAATTGAATTTTTTGAAGGGGTCTAGAAATAAGGCTGGGAGAATATAATGGCAATTAGAAAAGTGAAACCGACATCTCCGGGAAGACGCTTTCAAGCTTACTCCTCGTTTGAAG
>JBAUWG010000173.1:0-2733 GCA_049583675.1 Desulfobacterales bacterium
CCTTCAACAACTTCAAGTGTTGTTTCCATGCTTTTGGCTTCTTCAACGGTGATGACCCCTTCTTTACCAACTTTGTTCATGGCCTCGGCGATGATTTTGCCGATGGTTTCATCATTGTTCGCCGAAATGGTACCGACCTGGGCAATTTCGCGCTGGTTTTGGGTGGGTTTGCTCAAATTTTGAAGTTCTTTCACAACGACTCCAACCGCGGCATCAATCCCCCGTTTAATGGCCATTGGATTATTGCCGGCCGCCACCAGCTTCTGCCCCTCTTCATAAATAGATCTGGCCAAAAGCGTAGCAGTGGTTGTGCCATCACCGGCCATGTCACTTGTTTTGCTGGCGACTTCCTTTACCATCTGGGCGCCCATGTTTTCGAACTTGTCTTCCAATTCGATTTCTTTGGCCACCGTGACGCCGTCTTTGGTGATCGTCGGCGATCCCCAAGATTTTTCGAGGACGACATTTCTTCCTTTGGGACCCAAGGTAACAACAACCGCATCAGCAAGGGTCCTTACCCCGTTCAGCATCGCTTCACGGGCTTTCATGTCATATTTTATTAGTTTAGCCATATAGTCTTAACCTCCATTTTAGTTTTTATTCGATGATGCCAAGCACGTCATCCTCGCGCATGATAAGGTATTCTTCGCCCTCTATTTTCACCTCATTACCCGAATATTTGCCAAATAGAATGCGATCGCCTTTCTTGACTTCAAGCGCTATTCTCTTTCCCTCCTCGCTGAATTTACCAATTCCGGCAGCAATCACTCTGCCTTCAACTGGTTTTTCCTTGGCCGTATCCGGGATGATGATCCCACCTTTTGTTTTTTCCTCTTCTTTAACCCGTTGAACTAAAATTCGATCCTGTAATGGTCTGAGTTTCATGGTTCAAATTCTCCTTTTTGAAACAACAATCGAGTGATAAACTGATAAAATTTGTGTGTCAATTCGAGTGATACTTAACGCCAACGCCATAGTGACCTTGTTTCCCCCCGGTCAGTTCTCGGCACGATTTGACTTCGCTCAGGGAGTTCCATCGAATGCCTTCAGGGTCTTTGGACCGATCGTTGTGATCAAGGCAATTCAGAACACGGATGAGAACTGTCATCCCTACAGCAAGAGCCTGATCCGTCTCAAAATAGCTGCCGTCTCTGCTGAAGTTAAGCGCACGCGCCGCTGAGTAATCTTTTTTGTTGAAATAAGACCAAATTATTTCTCCGTCGCAACCGTGACGTTTCGAATAGCGCTTATCCAACATAGCTATCATGGTGTTTTCTCCTTCACAAAAAAATATGTTGCTCGAACCTGCCTTCCAAAGCGATCGCAAGTGCGATTAATGGAATTAAGACTGACTTAAAAAAAATGAAAGGACGCAAGGTGATTGGCTGTTGCGAGACCAGCTCCGGCTAAATTCAAACCGGTGTTAGTTAAAAAGTAGAAAAGAGAAATGTTAGGATTGTCTGTTTATCCTTAAATATATGTATATATATCCATTTTGTCAAGCTGCTTCAGGCGAATTATTCACCGGTGCAATGGATCCCCAGTACTGCCTTCCAAATCGGACGAATTGGTCTTGTCGGGTTTTCTGCGATCCGGCATGATCAAAATGGGAATATGAGAAAATGTTTAAAGTCGGAGCAAATGAGAACGTCCATATGTCGCCTAAAAAGCCTTGGAAAAAAATTACATTTATTAGCTATGTCACGTTATCCGATAATTGCAATTCCTGTCCGCAAAATGGACAGTAATTGATTTCGATTAGGGAAAGCCTCAGTGCCTCACCCACTTCGCCTGCCTCACCGTCGCAGACTTCTTCGGACCCTGCTAACCATATTCTAGCCATAGTCCAATCAGGTGCCAAATCACTTTTTAGAGATGAAACATACAGTATTGCTATCTCATCATGTTTCTCGGTCAAAGCACACTTGTGTTGATCATACGCCCTTACTCCAAACCACTTCTCCCAATTGGCTAAATTGCTCTTGATTTCAGAGAGTCTCTTTTTAATATGTTGTTTTGTATTCATTTTTTCACTCAACGACATAATATGGAGATAAGCTGCCGGCTCGATAAGTATCGATCCGGCAAGGTCTTTAAGAAAAGCCGTTCAGCTTCTTCCCGTGAGTTCAACCTGTTATGCACATCTTACTACCTTGTACTCACCGGTACGCAAAAAAACAACTTTAAATCAGTGCGATTAGTCGAACAGCATAATGATTTCATAAAGGTATTAAAATCCGAATACCCTGGTCATCCCAATATGTCGTTTTTCCGTCATGTATCAGGTGTAAAAGTGGTAAAAAGCGATCAAGCATTTGGAAACAAGTTATTCTACAAATATTGGATTAAAGCTTGCAAGCAGCTTGGTATTGAAGGGGTCGATTTATATGCTGGCACCAGGCATACTACAACAACAGAAATTGCACGTCGTTACGGAAGTGAGTATGCGATGAAGGCATCTGACCATCAAACAAATAGAGCTTTTAAACGGTATTGCCAACACCAAGATGATATTGCATTTGAAATGGCAGTAGCTGCAAAAAAATCTAAACAGGAGTTGAACAATGTCATCAAATTGACCGGATGATGGGACGCCCCACATGCGCCCCACTTTTAACGAGGTGTTTAGGATGGATAATGTATTGAATCTATTAATAATTGTTGGTGGAGGCGGCGGGAGTCGAACCCGCGTCCGGAAATATTCCGCACAGGCATCTACATACTTATCCTGAA
>JBAUWG010000174.1:0-4690 GCA_049583675.1 Desulfobacterales bacterium
CATCCAAACGGCGGTCCATGGAGAATGAATATTTCTCCAAGATGAACCGGTCCGCCGATGTGAACTGGAATGGAATTGACCTCCGGAATAAACTTGATATTCAGTTCATCAAAAATATCTTTAATCAAGAGAGAAGGATGAACTCTGTTCACAACAATTCCCACACTTCCGGCCGGAGTATATTCACAAATACACGTGACGGTTTGGTAAAAATTCTGATCGAGTAACAAAGGCATCGCCATTAAGAACTGCCCTTTAAAAGAGACCGAGGAATTATCCCCCATTTTATTGGCTCCGTATAAAATTTTCCGACCGATGAATAAAATAGGCTTCGTAAAAAATCCATAATAAAGAATACGTTTATATCTTTTTCTTGTCAAGAACGCATTGCCGACCGCTTTTTAATTGACAAAGGAATTCTCCCAATTTTATGAGTGAAAAGATAAAGATGAAGATTGAATCAAAAAAAATCCTGGCGATGAGAAAAGATGCCGTTGAAATTTTTTACAAGGCCCTTCAGGCCGCTCAACCGGGTGATGCCATCAGACGCCACTGCAAATATGAGAGCAAAGATCTTACCATCGGCGATCGGATATATCATCTCCCGCAATTTAAAAACCTGTTTGTGGTGGGTGCAGGCAAGGCTGCTGCACCTATGGCGGCAGCTATTGAAGATATTTTTGGTGAGAGAATTGGCGAGGGAATCGTTATTGTAAAATATGGCCATGTGACCGATTTAAGCCGCATCAAGCTCATAGAAGCCGGGCACCCCTTGCCCGATGAAAACGGCCGATACGGAGCGTCTTTAATTTTTAATCTCGTCCAAAAAGCAGGCAAGGATGATCTGGTAATATGTCTTATTTCAGGAGGCGGATCCGCTTTGATGCCCTTTCCTTGCGATGGCCTGACACTCAAAGACAAGCAGAATGCGATCAAAACACTCCTTTCTTGCGGCGCGTCCATTCACGAAATAAACACCATCAGGAAACACATATCTAAAATTAAAGGGGGGCAGTTGGCAGGTGCGGCATACCCGGCCACACTCGTTACACTCATACTTTCAGATGTTGTCGGAGATGACCTTGACGTTATTGCATCCGGCCCCACTGTTCCGGATTTAAGCTCTTTTGACGATTGCTTAAATATTTTGCGAAGGTATAACATCTCTAACGCCATACCCAGGAACATCCTAAATCATATTGAACTCGGAATTTCAGGGGTGATTCCTGAAACGCCCAAATCAGCCGATCCCGTTTTCAACAAAACGCACAACTTAATTGTCGGCAGCAATATCGAATCTTTATTTACCGCCAAAGCAAGCGCCGAAAAGTTAGGCTATAATGTTCTTCTCCTCTCTTCAATGATAGAGGGAGAAACAAGATATGTCGGACAAGTTCACGGCGCTATTGCCAGAGAAATTATCAAAACCGGCAATCCTCTCCCTCGACCCGCCTGTATCCTTTCAGGTGGTGAAACCACGGTATCGATTTCGGGCAACGGTTTAGGCGGACGGAACCAGGAGTTTGCCCTTTCCGCGGCAATTGATATTGCTGGAAATAAAAACATTGTTATATTGAGCGGCGGTACGGACGGCACGGATGGTCCGACAGATGCAGCCGGGGCTTTTTCGGATACCGATACCTTAAAACGTGCCAAGGAAATGAAATTGGATCCTGATCACTTTCTCTTAAACAACGACTCCTATCATTTCTTTCAAAAATTGGGAGACCTGTTTATCACAGGCCCAACCCAAACCAATGTGATGGATCTGAGGATCGTGCTGGTCGACTGATCAAGGGGTTCAACCATGCGTGTCGTCATACAGCGGGTAAAATCAGCTTCTGTGATCGTGGGAACTGAAGTGGCCGGAAAGATCGGGAAAGGTCTTTTAATCCTTATAGGGGTTGCGGAGTCAGATAACATCGAAGATGCCGAATATCTGGCGGATAAGTCGGTGAATTTAAGGATTTTTGAAGATGAGAACCATAAAATGAACCGTTCTTTGCTCGACATCGGCGGTGAAATCCTGGTCGTTTCCCAATTCACTTTACTGGGAGATTGTAAAAAAGGCCGGCGGCCTTCTTTTGTCAATGCGGCATCTCCGGAACTGGCTGATAAACTATACCAACGATTCGCAGATCACATTCGGCAAAAAGGTGTCTCCGTAAAAACCGGCCGTTTTCAGGCCAAAATGGAGGTATCCTTAATCAATGACGGACCGGTGACGCTCATCTTAGAAAGCAAGCGATTCATAAACCCCGAATCAGGCAATTGACGGTTTTCGATGGCGGATTGTCCGGGCAATGCGGGTGGGAAATTTTCAATCAGGAATAGGGATGATGCCCGCTGGTAATCGAAGCGTAGGCACTATGGTTGTGAATCGATTCGAAATTTTCCGCACTCACTGAAAACCAGGTGATGTTGCTGTCTTTTTTTAGTTTATCCGCAACATCCCTGACGATATCCTCGACAAATTTAGGATTGGCGAATCCTTTTTCCGTGACATGCTTCTCATCGATCCGCTTGAGAACAGAATATACTTCGCATGAAGCGGCGTCCTCCACCAGCTCGATCATATCTTCGATCCAGATAAATTTTTTAAAGCGTGTGCTGAGACGAACCTGACCTCGCTGATTATGGGCGCCAGAATTGCTGATTTCTTTTGAACACGGACAAACAGAAGAAATGGGTACCATAACGACGGATACGAGATCAACCTTGCCGTGCGGATCGCTTGATCCTAAAAAGCTGCAAACGTAATCCATCAAACCCGGAGATTGACTCACCGGAGATAGTTTTTCAATAAAGTAAGGGAATGTTACTTCAATATTGGCTGAAGCTGCATTCAGATAGGTTTTCATCTCATCAAGGATAACGGATATTTTTTTTAAGGAAACTTCCGGTCTGAACAAATGCAGCATCTCCACAAAACGACTCATGTGAGTGCCTTTGTAGTTGTGGGGTAAATCGACATACATGTTTATCGACGCAACCGTATGCTGAATGTTGTTTTTTCGATCAAGTACGGTTATGGGATATTTCAAGTCTTTTATTCCAACCTTGTCAATGGGGATATTTCGATGATCAAATTGATTTTGAATGTCTTTCATTTCGGCATATAATCCATTTTTACGCGATGCATGGCTCTGAATATATTCCCTTTGACTTTTTTATTACTGCAATAGAGCTGTTTCAGCATTTTCTTTATTTCTTTTCGTTTAGAAGTGTCTGCGCTGGGACACGGATTTAAAAATACCGGGCAGTCTCTCTCATCGGCAAAACGCCTTATCGCGTTCTGCTCAACAAAGGCAAGGGGTCTTATCAATGTAAACTTCCCTTGAAATAAGGACTGGGAAGGCATCATGCTGCTGATCTCTCCCGCATAGCAAATGTTCATAAACAGCGTTTCAATGATATCGTCTTTATTATGTCCCAACGCCACCTTGTTGCATCTGAGTTCATCCGCAATCTCAAAAAGCCGTTTTCTTCTCAACCGGGAACATAAAAAACATGGATTTTCACGATTTTCGGAGCTGTGTGCAAGAACGCCGTAATCTGTATACTCGATTCTGAGTTTAAATCCAATCCGGCTGCAATATTCTGAAAGAGAATTACTGAACGCTTTATCGAATCCCAAATCGATATGGACGGCATGCAGGGTGTAATGGATGGGAATGCGTTCAAGACGTTCTTTTAATATCCACAACAAGGTGAAACTGTCTCGCCCCCCTGAAAGACCGACCAATATTCGATCCCCATCGGAGATCATATCGTATTGGTGCAACGCCTTGCCGACATTTCTTCTTATCACTTTATAAGCATCACTGTACTTCGACAAAAAAAGTATCCGTCTCCTATAGATTGTCTTCTATTTCTTCTTTTTCCTCTTCTATCTCTTGTTGGTCTTCCCTTATGGTAACCTTGCCCGCGGCAATTTCACGCAGAGAAACAACAATGTCTTCATTTTTTGGCGAACTGACCAGGTATTCGGACCCTTCACGAATCTGTCTCACACGCTTGGACGCCAAATTGACCAATAAGAATCGGTTTTTTACTCGCTTTAAACAATCTTCTATGGTTATTCGTGCCACAAAGAACCTCCGTTTATAATATCTCGATTAATTCATAAAATCTTTTTCCCCCCGGCGCTTCCAGTACAATCTCATCTCCGGGTTTTTTCCCTATAATCGCCTTTCCCAGCGGCGATGATACGGAAATTCGACCTTTATCAATATTTGCTTCATCAGGGCCTACCAGTTGATATTTAACGTTATCCCCGGTGTCGATATTTTCAAGCAACACTGAACTGGCAAATACGGCCCGATCCTTGGGAAGTTTTTGCGGGTCAATGATATCCGCCCGGGCCAGTTTATATCCCAATTCATTGATCTTTCCTTCTACAAACGCCTGGCGATCTTTTGCCGCTTCAAACTCGGCATTTTCCGTAATGTCTCCATGAGCCCGGGCCTCTTCAATCGCCTTTATGGTTTTAGGCCTTTCAATTTTCTGAATATGTTCCAATTCCTTTTTTAAGGCCTCATACCCTTCTCTCGTGATTGGTACTCGCTCCAAATCTACACCCCCGTTAAGATAGTGCCCATCCATAAATGGTTTTTTTGCTCAATCTCTGCGTTATGCCCAAAAAATATTCCTCGGAATATTATCTATATGCCTGTGGTTATTTTTTTCG
>JBAUWG010000175.1:0-10881 GCA_049583675.1 Desulfobacterales bacterium
GTATAAGCCTGTGGTTATTTTTTTCGCATGCCCTGATCTTGAACAAAACTCCTCATTTATGGCTGGACCCTATATATTCATTTGCCAGAATTTCGGCAATCTGTACCGCATTGGTTGCGGCGCCTTTCCTGATGTTGTCGGCGACAACCCACATATTGATGCCGTTTTCTATCGACTCATCATCACGAATTCGTCCCACCAGCGTTAAATCCTGTCCGGCGGCATCAATAGCAAGCGGATAAATATTGTTTCCGGGATCATCAACCACTTTGACACCCGTTGTCCTTTCAAGCAGCGCCCTCACCTCTTTGGCGGTGGCTTTCTTTTTGGTCTCAATATTGATGGATTCAGAATGGCCGTAAAACACCGGGACACGAACGGTGGTTGCCGTCACACCGATGGTATCGTCCTCCAGAATTTTTCGGGTTTCATGGACCATTTTCATCTCTTCCTTGGTATATCCATTCTCCAAAAATACGTCGATATGCGGAAGGCAATTAAATGCAATGGTGTGAGGATATACTTTATTTTCGAATGCTTTGAAATTGAGAATCGAACGGGTCTGAAAATCGAGTTCATCGATTGCCTTTTTCCCGGTTCCCGAAACCGCCTGATATGTCGATACCACAATCCGTTTGACACCGTATGTTTTATGCAAGGGATTCAGCGCAACAACCATTTGAATCGTCGAGCAATTCGGGTTGGCAATAATACCCTTTCGTTTGTATTGAGCCACCGCATGGGGGTTGACTTCCGGAACCACTAATGGAACCTCGGGATCCATCCGCCACGCACTTGAATTATCCACGACAATACATCCGTCATTTGCGGCAAAAGGTGCAAATTTTTCACTGGTCCCGCCACCGGCCGAGAAAAGTGCGATATCGACCCCCTTGAAAGAAGTCTCTTTCAGCTCTTCCACCGCAACCTCACTGCCTCTGAATGTGAGTTTTCTCCCCACCGAACGGCTGGATGCCAGGAATTTTATCGCTTTGACCGGAAAGTTTCTTTCTTCCAAGCAGGAAATCATTTGCATTCCTACGGCGCCGGTTGCGCCTGCGACCGCGACGTTAAATGTACTATCCGTCTTCATTTATTGCTTCCTTTAATATAATCCACGACAAGATCTCCGACTTGCTGCGTGGTAAATCCCATTTTTCCTGCAGCGACATCTTTAAGATCGTTGCGTAAGACGTGAACGACGCTTTTTTCTATCAGGGAGGCGGCCATGGGCTCTCCCAAGGTTTCAAGCATAATCTGGGCCGCAGAAATGGCGGCAATGGGATTGATCATATTTTTTCCGGTATACTTGGGAGCGGATCCGCCAATGGGCTCAAACATTGAGATTCCTTCAGGATTGATATTCGCACCGGCGGCAATGCCCATCCCTCCTTGAATCATCGCACCCAAGTCGGTGATGATATCGCCAAACATGTTATCGGTAACAATCACATCGAACCATTCCGGATTTTTGACCATCCACATACAGATGGCGTCAACGTGTGCATAATCCGTTTCGATATCCGGATACTCTTTTGCAATTTCATTAAATGCACGTTCCCACAAATCAAATGCAAACGTCAACACATTGGTTTTTCCGCAAAGGGTCAATTTATTTTTTTTATTTCTTTTTCGGCAATATTCAAACGCATATCTGATACACCGCTCCACGCCTTTTCGGGTATTGATCGATTCTTGAACGGCAACTTCATCTGCGGTGCCCTTTTTTAAACAACCGCCGGCCCCGGCGTACAGCCCCTCGGTATTTTCCCGAACCACAACAAAGTCTATATCCGACGGCCCTTTGTCTTTCAATGGTGTTTCTACACCTTCATAGAGCTTAATCGGTCTCAGATTAATATACTGGTCAAAATAAAATCGGAGCTTTAAGAGGATGCCTTTTTCAAGGATGCCCGGTTTAACCTTGGGGTGTCCGATCGCTCCCAAATATATTGCATGTGATTGGGCAATAGATTCCAGGATATTTTCAGGTAAAATCTCACCTGTCGCCAGATAATGATCTCCTCCCAGATCATAATGCGTGAAATTCAACCTGAAACCGAAAGTGTCAGCCACTGTTTGTAGGATCTTGATGCCTTCGGTGATAACTTCGGGCCCGGTGCCGTCACCCGGGATGACTGAGATATGATATTCTTTTGTCATATGATTGTGTCCTTTGCAGCCGTCTCATCGTGAGACCTATGCGTAACATTTAAGTATCGGGTTCCATTCAAATTGGGCTGGACCTGTGTTCATTCGCTTCGCTGGGTTTCAATGTGTCCCGGGTCTTGTCCCTTTGATGCTTAAACCTCATCACCGGACCAGAAGCAGTATAAACCAGTGCTAAAAAAAATAGTGCAACGGATGGCTGGGCGGCAATGAAAATCAATACCAGGATGATGCTCACCAGAACATTGAAATTCATCTTTTTAAACAACTCCGTCTTTTTGAAGCTGTTGTATTTGATGGTGCTGACCATTAAAAAAGATAAAAGGTAGAGTATCATCAAAATAAAAATGGGATTAATTTTGGTTTCAATCCCCAATTTATGCAAAAACAAAAAAGTGGCGGCAGCCATACCCGCTCCGGCCGGAATCGGAAGGCCGACAAAATAGTCACCACTGGTTTTGCCCACCTGGGAATTAAAACGTGCCAATCGAAGCGCTCCGCAAGCCATAAAAAGAAATGCAGCGAGCCACCCGATTCTTCCCATCGGTTTGAGAGACCATAAATATATCATAATGCCGGGCGCAAGACCGAAAGAAATCAGATCGGCCAGGGAATCATATTCGATGCCGAATTTGCTGACGGTGTGGGTCGCCCTTGCAATTTTACCATCCATGACGTCAAACAATATCCCGATGATAATCGCTGCAGCCGCCGCGGTAAATCTTCCGTTGATAGAAGCGATAACAGCATAAAATCCGAAAAAAAGGTTGAGCGTCGTAAAAATGTTGGGCAGAATGTAAATGCCTCTATGTGCTTTTCCCCTTTTCACTTTTTTCCCCCTGCTCATCGTAATGCTGCCAAAAGAGATGTCCCGGCTTTGACCTTGTCGCCCACCGCCACTTTCAAATCGATCCCGGGAGGGAGATAAACATCAAGGCGAGACCCAAAGCAGATTAAACCGAAACGCTGTCCCCGGCCGACGATGTCGCCTTTTTGTACTTTACAAATGATCCGTCTTGCAATCAGCCCGGCAACCTGAACCGTACAGATCGTCTTTCCATCTTCGGTTTCGATGAACACCGCATTGTGCTCATTTTGTGCCGACGCCTTATCCAAATTGGCGGAAAAAAATTTTCCGGGGTGGTATTGAATCTCTTTTATTCGTCCTTCAAGGGGAACCCGATTCACATGAACATTAAAAATCGACATAAAGATGCTGATTTTCATGCAGGATCCCTCAATAAAGTGGCTGTTGTCAACCAAACCCGCCGAAATAATTTTCCCATCGGCCGGCGAAACAACGCAACCGGCATCATTCGGAATCACGCGATCCGGATCCCTGAAAAAATAACAGATGAAAAACGTCACAACAAGACCGATCAAGGACAGCAGGACGAGTCCCAAAAGCGCGAATACAACAGTTGTGAATACGCAAGCAAATATAAATGGATACCCGGCTCTTGCCAATGGGAAGGCGGTTTGACTGGGTATATCGGACCGGAAGAGACTGCTCATCATTTATGTCCTGATTGATCTGATCGAATACAATATATAGCCGAAACAAAAATATTTAGCAAAAATGAACCCATTCTGTCAATATTAACCGTAAACATTGCTGCTTTTGTTCGACGCGAGGTATTATTTTATATTGGAGCAGCACGCTGTTTTGCTCACCGGTAGACAAAGCAATGGTACGTATTCAGGGGGTTCCCTCCCCCTGAATACCCGCAACCAATGAATGTGATGTATTCCTTATGCTTAGTTCGGCATCGGACCTGCGGATATAATTCGGCGAAAATTTTTCGATCTTGTCGGTATTTTTGCCTTTAAATTTTGTCATGCTCAAATGGGCCACTGTCGACGCCCGGATGGTATTATGAACCACCGGCGCAAAGGATGCAGAACACCCCAATTTTTCGAGTATCATGTTTTCATACAGCACCGCACCGTTTCCCACAAACAAACAAGCATCTTTCACGGCGTCGATAATTTTTTCAGGACATGTTACCTGCTCATCTGTTTGCCTTTGTAAATAGCCGCTTATAAATTTGTATTGGGAAAAATAGACCTCTCCCTTACGGGCATCTATCAGGGGGCAGATGAGGTCCTGAGAAAGGGAGACCTGAGCGGCCAGCGCCGCTAAGCTTGAGACCCCGACAATCGGTTTTCCTGAAGCCGCGGCAAGACCCATGATCGTACTCATGCCGATTCTCAGTCCTGTAAAGGACCCGGGTCCTTTTGTTACGGCAAATCCGTCAACAGCGGAAATGTCGACCCCTGATATTTTCAGGACCGTCTCGATCATCTCCATCAAGTGTTTTGAATGCGTCTCTTTTTTGTTTAGTGTGAACTCTGCTGCCAAAGACGCACCATCCACTATTGCGACGCTGCAACTGGTTGTTGCCGTATCAACAGCGAGTATCCTCATATCACTTGTCGGTCATCGTCGTTGTATCGAACGCGTAAGAAAGGACTTTGTCCATGGTTTGTACTGGCACGAATTTGATTCTTCGTTTGACATTCGCCGGAATTTCAGCCAGGTCTTTTTTGTTTTTTTCAGGAATAATGATGGTGCGGATCCCTGCCCTTAGCGCACCCAACGCTTTTTCTTTCAAGCCTCCGATCGGCAGCACTCTTCCCCTTAAGGTAATTTCCCCGGTCATGGCAACATCTTTATTGACCGGTTTGTTTATCAAGACAGATATCAGCGCAGTGGCCATTGCAATGCCGGCAGAAGGGCCATCTTTGGGAATCGCGCCTGCGGGAACATGGATATGAATATCCTTATTCTCAAAAATATTTTTCTTAATCCCTAACGCGCTGAGGTTGCCTCGGGCATAGCTTAATGCCGCTCTGGCCGACTCTTGCATAATATCTCCGATTTGGCCGGTAATAATCAACTCTCCCTTGCCGCCGATTAATGACGCTTCCACGTACAGCACCTCGCCGCCGGCTTGTGTCCAGGCCAAACCGGTGGATAAACCGACCTGGCTGTTTTCCTGATCCATTTCAGGATAATATTTTGGAATCCCCAGGAATTTGTGCAGATTTTTCTTAGTGATCCGAAACGGCCCTTTGTTTCCCTCGGCAATTTTACGAGCGACTTTACGGCAAAGGGTACCGATCTCTCGTTCAAGGTTCCGCAGACCGGCTTCGGAGGTGTATTCCGATACGATTTTTGACAATCCGTCCGTACTGATGAACAACGCGTTAGGTTTTAAACCATTTTCCTTCATCTGGCGGGGTATCAGATGTCTTTGGGCGATATTCCTTTTTTCTTCTTCTGTATATCCGGAAAGCATAATCACTTCCATTCTATCCAGAAGCGCGGATGGAATCGTATCGGTAAAGTTTGCCGTAAGAATAAACATCGCCTTGGAAAGATCAAAAGGTATGTTCAAATAGTGATCGCTAAACGCTGAGTTCTGTTCAGGGTCCAAAGCTTCCAAGAGCGCGGAGGAAGGGTCGCCCCGAAAATCAGAACCCAATTTGTCAATCTCATCCATCATGAAAACAGGATTATGGGTACCGCTCTGTTTGAGACCTTGAAGAATTCGTCCCGGTAGTGCGCCGATATATGTCCGCCGATGCCCCCTGATTTCAGCCTCGTCTCGAATCCCGCCAAGGGAAATGCGAACAAATTTACGATTCATGGCATGTGCGATGGCCTGTCCCAGTGATGTTTTTCCCACACCCGGCGGACCGACAAAGCATAAAATAGGACCCTTCATCTTTGGATTGAGCTTGCGAACACTCAAATATTCAAGGATGCGGTCTTTTACATGATTAAGGCCTAAATGGTCTTGATCCAAAACCGTCTTTGCCTGTTTGATATCAATGACATCTTTGGTGGCTTTGCTCCACGGCATTTCAACCAACCAATCCAGATAGGTTCGAACCACTGAAGATTCAGCGGAGTCAGGATGCATCTGGTCCAGTCGTTTCAACTGTTTTAAAGCCTCCTTTTCCGCAATTTTTGACATTTTGGATCTTTTTATTTTTCTTTTATAATCACTGATTTCCTTTAATTTGACATCGCCTTCACCCAGTTCTTTATGGATAACCCTGACCTGCTCTCTTAAAAAATAATCTCTCTGGCTTTTGGAAATTTCATCCCTCACGTCAGATTGTATTTTTGCCTGCATGGAGGACAACTCCACTTCTCGAGAAAGCAGTTCATTGACTTTTTTGAGCCGTTCAAAAGGATCGACCAATTCCAGCAACATTTGGGACTCGTCAATTTTTAACTTCAAATTCGATGCGACAAGATCGGCAAGTTTACCGGGGTCATCCACACCTTCAAGTATCACTCCCACATCCGTATTCATTTCCCCGCGAAGGGCCAGTATTTTTTCGGAATGTTCGATCACATTCCGCATTAACGCCTCGATTTCCAGATTAATTTCTTTAACCGGTTCATCGGGAATCATTTCGATTTTTACGCGATAAACAGACCTTTTTGATACATATTTAACAATTTTTGCTTTTTCAATCCCCTGTACAAGGGCCTTTGCGCGGCCATCAGGGAGTTTCAGCATTCTAAGGACCCGGCTCACCGTTCCGATTGAATAAATTTGATCCGGACTCGGGTTTTCAAAATTCGGATCTTTTTGTGCCGCTAAAAACAAATAGCCGTCTTTTCCAACAGCCTCTTCCACGGCCCGAATCGATTTCTCACGACCGATAAAGAGCGGAAGGAGCATATCGGTAAAGATCACGATATCGCGCACGGAAATCAGCGGAAGCGTATCGGGAATCGGTACATCTTTTTCATCTTCATCGATGATACTGATAAGATCATCTTTGTCGGTTTCAGCCATTCTTTCTCCTAACTTTTAAATCTTAAACAGTTCAGGCTCAGATTTTTATCTTTGCAAAGCCCGTCCCAAATCTTGCATAGAAATTTAAATATAACAAAGAATGATAATATAAAACATAATTTATGTTTGGCAATGATTATCAATATAAATCCATCATGCGATTTCAGAGCAATGGCTCAATAAAGGTTCGAAAATGATGGTCGAGACTTTTTCAAAATCCTCATCCAACGGGTCGTTTTTACCAAAGCATATCTCATAATACGGATCTATTGATTCACCTCGTGAAAATTCGCTGCCTATCCATTTTCTTCGTCCTGCAATCAGGGCTTCTCTTGGGGGTCTATGTTTTTGCAATATGTTGCCGGCATATTCAAAGGATGATTCCGGGAAAAAATGCAACGGTGCGGACATGCCCTTCCAATAAAGTTCAAGAAGGTTGTTTAGAATATCTAATGCGTTGAAAACCATTGAAAATTCCCATGCAGTATCCTTGCATAGCAATAGACTCCGAACCGGGCTTTTATCTTCAAGTAATGCACAAATAACAAGGTGATATATCCATGTATTTAATAAATATTTAGGTTTAGATTTTGCATATATTATCTTGCTCAATCCATGTTTATGGCCGTCAATAATGCGATCGTATATCCTAAAATCCCCAATGTTAAGCTCAACATCGCGGTCTTGGAAACGATCATTTTTGATGTAGTCATTAATCTTGCGAACAAAATCTTCTGCATCCAGGCTCATTTCATTGTAGATACATTCCCCAACTTTCCCAAGGGGGAGTGCTCCGGAGGCTTTTTTAAAACGAAAAAAATGCTTCAGGTTTGATCCCAAGCGTTTGGTCTTCATAAGTTCCTGATCCAACATATATTTGTCGAGATGATCCAGACGGAAATCTTCAACGTCGTCCAATACATCCGTCATTTCGGGCAGGTATATTCCCAGGCGCTTTTCAAGCAAATATTTTGCGGGATTGCTGAAAAAAGCGCTTATCGCCTGAATGTTCAGATCTTTGAACTCTCTATCCGGTTCGGGCAGCGTAGTGGTTAAAAAGAGCGCTGCTTTTCTATCTTCAAATATTTTTGAACCGGCGATAAAATTTTCATAAGCGTAACTGAAGAGCTTGCCGTTTTGTTTAAAATATTCCGGTGAAAATCCCTGGAGCCGATGAAAGACCGTCACCTGTTCCTCACTGAATCCAAAACCGTCTTGAATATAATCCATCAGTTCACTCACAAGGACGGACGGACGAATCCTGGTATTGTCCTGAATGCTTTGCCCCACGTAACTGATGTAAAATGTGTTTCTGGCGGATAAGAGTGCTTCCAGAAAAAGATACTTGTCATCGCTTCGTTTGGAACGATCTCCGATCCTGGGGTTTTTTGCCATCAGATCAAATCCCAACGTCTTTGTCTCACGCGGGAAATCATCGGAATTCAGACCCACAAGACAGACGACTTTAAACGGAATGCTTCTCATGGGAAGCATCGCACAAAACGTCACACCGCCTGAAATAAAACCGCTTCGAAGCTGCTCGTACTCAAAAAGACTTTCTAAAAATGAGCTTATGACTTCGATGGTTATGGGATGATTAAAACCGGATAACGCTTCTATTCGCGATAAATCATCCAATATACGTCTCAACATCTGAATTTCTGATTCCAAATCATCGTATTCGGCAAAAAACTGTTGGAGGATTGCTAAAAGAATTTGATTCCATTCGCTTAACGGCCTGGCTTGATTCAGGGAATAGACGTTTTCAAAAAGAAGGTCCAAAAATGCAACCAACTTTCCAAGGGTCTTTGCATCACCGCCCTCGAGATGATCATAAGGAAGGATGCCCGAGAACAGTTTGCGGTTGAAACCCGCCATTGCGTAACCCAAAAGGAGTCTATCGATGCCGGCTTTCCAGCTGTTTTCATTAAAACCTGGAAGACCGAGGCGGCGGCGGTGCTCTGCATCGATCCCCCACCGGATGTGGGTTTCATCGATCCAACGTTCAATAATTTCGATTTCCGATGCTGCAATACCGAATTTTTCTTTTATTCCCGGCAGCTCAAACAAGGCCATAACTTGGTTTACACCCATGCGGCTGCCTTTGAGATTGAGAATCGACATGAATCCTTCAATAATACGACTCTCCCTGATAACGTGCTGATCCGCAATGGTGTAAGGGATTCTCATTTTTTCATCGGTCTGAGCACCAAACACTGCATGAACCAACGGCGCATACAGATCGATATCGGGGGCCATGACGACGATATCTTTGGGCAACAGATCCGGATCTTCTTCCATCATGTCCAAAAGGTTGTCGTAAAGCACTTCGATTTCCCGCATCGGGCTGTGACAGGAATGAATTCGGATAGAGGTATCCATATTCGATAATAGCGGGCAATCGGCGTCTGTCGGCGAAGAAACTGAAATCGGTTCGGAATTTATAGCAGATGGCACAGGACATTCCTGTCGATCGATAAGGTGAAAAATATCCGACTGGATCTTCTCAAGAATGGTAACATCTTGACTTTCATCGAACAGTTCGACGACATCGCAATTTAGGTCACTGATCATCGAAAAAAAATTTCTCCCCAAAATCCCCATGGAAGCCAAAAGACGATTTCCTTGTTCCAGGTAAAGATTTTTTTCAGTGACCCTGGTTCGATCATATGTATTTTTGAACTTTCGGGTCTCGCGGTCGGAGACGATATCTCCCCAATACTCTTTGCATGGATTCATGAAAAAGAGGTTCACCTGGGCATATTTCGATATTTCAATAATGGCCTCAAGATGAAACAAAGGCAAATACGATATGCCGAAGATCGACACTCGTTTTGGAAAGTGATATGTCTGATGGGGCGAAACTCTAAGCTTTTCGAGAAAGCTTTTCCGGATTCCGGCGCGATGCAAGTGTTTTTCTCCGGACGAAAGTCTGCGCCACAAACGGGCCTGCCAATGATGTTCCTTGCCGTTTTCCCAATGGAAAATCATCTCAGGTCTGAAAACCATGTACTGGTCAAAGAGATCGGCTATTTTCCGGGAAATCTGAAACAGTTTCATCCCCAAATCATCATCGATAAGATATTGTTTCAGGCTTTCAAAACCTGAAAGCTGAATACATTCAGGCAGAGTCTTCATAATCCTGAATGTCAATGTCAAAGGATCAAAGGGGGATTCATCCGGAAGATCCGGGATCACAATTTTAAACATTTCATGTAAAAATGTATTGGGAAATGGGAATAAACTGTTTGCGCAGATGCCGTTGTGTTCTGCAAGCGCCATGGATGTCCAACGCGCCATCCCTTTGCTTTGAACAACGATAATCTCCGGAGTTAAGGGGGATGGCAGTGTCTCGCGAACAATTCGTGCCAATTGTTCGGCAAGGATTTCCATGCGGTTGCTGGTAAAGATATTCAGGCCGTTCATCGGGTCCACACCTCGATAAAATCATACTATAATGGTTTTTAAATAGTGTCCATCCATAAATGGTCTTTTTGCCCGATCTCAGCGTTATGCTCAAAAAATAATCCTCGGAATATCAACTATATGCCTGCGGTTATTTTTTTCGCATGCCTTGATCTCGAACAAAAATCCTCATTTATGAATGGACACTAAATAGAAAGCGCTTTTCATTAGGATATCGGCCGGTCTTCTTTCGACCGAATATCTGCCGGCACCCGATCTAACCACGCCAAACAAACTTCTTGACTTTAATCACATTTTAAAATTACCTGAAAGGGTTTTTCATGTAGCGGCGTTTAATAAAAACATTTCGAGGTCTCAATTATTTCACCCCTTTTTTTGAGTAGAAATGATAAAACTTCAATACATAACGACTGTCTTCATCATCGCAATATTGTTGTTTGTATTCATAATACCATCCTCTTATGCC
>JBAUWG010000176.1:0-3908 GCA_049583675.1 Desulfobacterales bacterium
AGCCAGATCCGCAATTCCGGAAGGTTTTCCCATAGAGCAGTCCAGAGAAACGGCCGTGAAATATTTATCGTTGAGGATCGATTTCACCAGTCCGGTCAAAACTGACTTGGGGCCTATCTCTACAAAGGTCCGCACGCCTATGGAGTATAAGTTTATGATATCATTTAAAAAATTAACAGGAGATAGCAGATGGTCAGCCAGCAAATGCTTGGCATTTTCAGATTCGGAAGGGTATGGATCTCCGGTGCTATTGGAAAAAACCGGAATATCTGATTCTGTGATGTCGATGGTTTTCAGAGCCCGGGAAAAAGGCCTTTGAGCTTCTTTTACCAGTTGGCTGTGAAATGCGGCGGATACTGGGAGCCGAAGGGCTTTGAATCCATGGGCTTTGCACGTTTCTTCAGCCTTGGCGAGGGCGTCCGATGTGCCGGACAAAACGCCCTGAACAGGACTGTTCCGGTTGGCCAGAATCACTTTAAGGTTTGCATTTTTGATCAGGGATTCGAGTTCGTTCAGCGGGGCTTGAACCGCCAGCATTCCCCCGTTGCCTTGACCGGCTTGGGCCATCAAACGGCCGCGGGTCATGGAAAGAGACAAAAAGGACTCAAGATTGATCCGGCCTGCTGCGCAAAGGGCCGATAGCTCTCCATAGCTGTGACCGCAGACCGCATCGGCCTGAAGGCCGAAATGTTGGAGGATTTTCAGCATAGCCATACTGACGGCGCCGATGGCTGGTTGGGCAATATCTGTTCTTCTCAGCCTCTGTTCCTGATGAGAATGTTCGGTTTTGTTTTGAACCGGAAGCGGATAGATATAATCGGTCAAGAGACCGTCATCTTCAAATAGTGTGTTGGCCTGTTCAAGAACGTTCATTGCTTCAGGAAAAAAACAGACCAGGTCACAACACATGTTGACATATTGACTTCCCTGGCCGGGAAATATAAAGGCCATTTTTCCGGCGGGTTCAGGCCCGCCATAAAACATATTCTCATGTTGCCAGGCATTCTGTGAATCATGGGTGTCGAGAGCCCGGACAGCCCGGTCCAGAAGACCGGCGATATCCGTTTTCATGTCTAAAACCAACAGGAACCGATATGGATCTTTGACGGAAAAGTTATTTCTTGTTTTTGCAGCCTCCGCAAAGATACCTTCATGGGCGGGCAACGTATCGACAGCAATTTTAAATTGCGCGACATCCTGCATGAGTTGTTGTTGACTCAGGGATGAAAATGCGGCGATTTCTTTGGATCCGTCCCAGGAAATGGTTTTCTTTTGCTTTTGATATTCTTCGATCACCAAATGAAAATTGCTGCCGCCGAATCCGAAGGCACTGATTCCGGCCCGACGGGGATGTTCTTTTTTGGAAAACCAGGGCCGGGTTTGGGTATTCAGATAAAAAGGACTTTGGCGTATATTCAGTTTGGGGTCCGGTTCCAGGACTTTCAATGTGGGAGGCAGGACTTTGTGATGGACGGCGAGAACCGCTTTCATTAATCCTGCGGCGCCTGCCGTAGCCTTGGTGTGACCGATCATCGATTTCACGGACCCCAGCGCACACCATGGATGCCGGCCCCCCGATTTCCCAAATAGATCGCTCAACGCCCGAAATTCCACCTCGTCGCCGACTCGGGTGCCGGTGCCATGCGCTTCGACGAGCTCAACGGTCTTCGGATCGATCCCCGCGTTTTCATAGGCTGTTAGAAGGGCTTTGGCTTGTCCCTGAACCCTGGGGGAGTAAATGCTCTGTGATTTTCCATCGCTGGATGATCCGATACCCCTGATCACCGCGTAGATACGGCAGCCTTCTTTTTGAGCGTCTTCGAGCCGTTTGAGGACAAACAGTCCAATTCCTTCGCCCAGAACGGTTCCGTCGGCATCTTTTGAGAAAGGTCGGGCATTTCCGGTGGGAGAAAGCACCATGGTCTTGGAAAAGCACATGTGCATGAAGATGTCGTTGAGCATGTCAACGCCGCCGGTAATCACCGTATCGCTTCGTTGTGAAAGGAGCTCCAACACGCCGAGATGAATGGCGCTCATGGAACTGGCGCAGGCGGCATCGACCACGCAGTTGGTACCGCCAAGATCGAGACGGTTAGCGATTCTTCCAGCGACGACGTTGCCAAGAAGGCCGGGAAACGAGTTCTCTTGCCACGGAGCATAAGAATCTGAAATTGCACGAATTACTTGCTCAGATTTATGGGGATCGATGCCGGCGCTTTCAAGGGCCTTGCGCCAGACGGGATGTCCAAGTCGGGCCCCCAGGGGGATTACAAGTTCCTGGGTTCCGGTAACCCCGAGAATAACACTGGTTCTGTTCCGGTTGAATCCGTTATCGGTGTTACCAAAGGCATCTTCCAAGGCTTTTTTGGCTACCAAAAGGCCAAGGAGCTGAGAAGTATCGGTGGCTTCAAGGGAAGAGGGCGGAATGCCGAATTCCGTGGGATCAAAGGCCAGCGGTGAAATAAATCCACCCTGTTTGCAGTACACATGATCCGGCTTTTTAGGATCAGGGTCGAAAAAATCTTCCCAGGCCCAGTGGGTTGCCGGCACCTCGGTGATAGCGTCTTCGCCATTAAAAAGCAGACGCCAATAGGGTTTCAATCCCGATGATTTGGGAAAGAGGCACCCCATGCCAATAACGGCAATGGGCGCATGGCGAAATTTGTTAAGGTCTTTCTGTTTCAACGATGATCTCAAAACCCCGCAAAGCTTATGAAATGCCTACGGAGCGGGTAATCTAATTTTATCAGACAAAAATCTATTCAACTAATAGTTTGCTTAGCATAATGCAAGTAAAAAGTATTTGCAAGCAAATGATCGTAAAATTATAGTTGACATATTAATATAACAAGTGATTAGATTCGATTCGTTCAGCGTTCACGGTTTAAAGGTTCAAGGTAAATATTGTAACAGCACCGACATCCCTATTCAAAGGGAGTGATAAAGACTTCAGCAATATTTGATTATGGCCCGCATCAAGACAACACTCGATGTGTCGCTATTTGTTAAGAGTTGATACATAGTTGATATATTAATATGACAAGTTGAAAAGGTGCCAGATGATCAAATTTTTTACGAACAGGGAGCTTTCGAAACGGTTGGGTATCAACCTGGCCAAATGGAAACGATTGTCTCGCGAATTTTTGCCACCGGACCCATTGGGCGGAATGCAGTCCGGATATGCCAGACAGTACCATCCGGATCAGGCATTTACGGTTTTTTTGGGAGGGCATTTGGTGGCGGATTTGAAATTTTCGATTCCCGAAGCCAGGCAACTGATGCAGGATTTGAAACCATGGATGTCTGACAAAGGGTTTTTTTTTGAACCAAAGAGATATGCTGGTTCCGATCATGGTGTCGATGCATTGGTTCAAAGATATATTATATCGATTCGGCTTGAAAAGGGGATGGAAAATCATTTCAAATCTATCTGCACAGCCAGGGGTATCATTTCAAACGAACCGGTCCTGCACAAAGGTTTTGACATCATGAAAAAACTGTATGTGGAAACATCCATCAATCCCAGAGCGGAAAAAATCGCCGAAGAAGATATGAACGTGGTCAAGACTTTGAATATCACCGGTATATTGAATGTTTTCGTTGATGCAGTGGGGTTGGATCGCACGCGATATCCGGCACTCTTATAATGGGAAATAGGAAATAGAAGAGGAAAGAGGTTTACCCGACTTTTCGCAGGAATCCGGTAAGGAATGGGCATGTAGGAAGATCTAATCTCAATCCCCAGAATTATCCTTGCTGCTTTATGTCAGCTAAATAGTGTCCATCCATAAATGGTCTTTTTGCCCGATCTCAGCGTTATGCTCAAAAAATAATCCTCGGAATATCAACTATATGCCTGCGGTTATTTTTTTCGCATGCCTTGATTTCGAACAAAAATCCTCATTTAT